>CANRXD010000318.1 GCA_947643685.1 uncultured Clostridium sp.
TAAGCCATTATAGAAATTGTCTGTCAGAACATTATTTATCGTTATGGTATCCAGCGCATCCTCTGTCGTCTCCGTATCCTCTGGGTGCAATGTTTTATACAGTTTGAGTAAATTCTTTTTATCTTGGAAAAGATCTAAAAATATACTGTTTTTCGTGGTACGCTTTGCTTTAACCTCCTGTGTCTGTTTTATATCGTCCGCCACCTTACCACCTCGATTTCTTAAAATCTATGGCCAAAAGTGCGATATAACCTACTCCTTCCACACTTAAATTATACAAAAAACACCTGTCCATACAATAAAATTCACATTAAATTTCCTCTGGTTCTCGGATACGCTTTTTACATAAATCCATGTGGACAATAAACGAATCCCCCAACCGTACTGCAATACAGTTGAGGGGTTCTTCTTTACTCTATATAAACCACCTTTCCAATCCGCTCCATGGGCCTGACAGGAGCGTCGGGAGCCGCATATCCAAGGGCGGCCATTCCGTATACGGTATGCCCGGCGGGGACTCCCAGCTCATCTAAAAGGGTGCGGATGGCCGGCGCATCACAGATTTCCAGCATCTGATTAATCCATACGGATCCGACACCGTGGGAGTGGGCAGCCAGAAAGGCATTTTCCAGAGCACAGGCGTTATCTTCTCTGCTCCAGGTACCATTTGTGATATTTGATGTCATGAGAATCGCAGTGGGATGATACATATCATATCCGTCACGGCCCAGTTCTTTTCCGATGGCCTCAATGAGTCTGGAAATCATGTCTTTGTTGGTGATCATTGTGAACTGCCAGGTCTGCATGCCCTTGCCGCTGGGGGCATGGAGTGCAGCGTCTAAAATATCTTTTAAAATCTCCTTTGGAATTGGAGCGTCCGTAAATTTGCGGATGCTTCTCCTTGTTAAAATTGCATTCATTACTTCGTTCATGGTGATACCTCCTCATAAGCTTTTTTGTAATCGTTCCGTACCCGTAAAAACACCGGACAGGGGCATTTTGCACAGGGCAATCCGTTGCTCTGCTCCGGTTGCAGGCTGCATCCGTTTACTCCGGACAGGAGCTTTTGGTGCAGGGCAATCCGCGGTATCATAAAGGATCCCTGATACCTTTCACCCTCTATCATTATTATAAGGGCCAGGAAGAAGATATTCAAGCAGCCTTTTGAGAAATCCACCGGGAGACAAATTCCCTGGTAACGGAAAAGGGAATCGGGCCCAGCTCCAGAAGCAGCGTGTGAAATTCCATCGGAGAGAAATCTTTTCCCAGGGCAATTTCCGCCTGTTCACGGATTTCCATATACTCGACATATCCGCCGCAGTACTCCAGATAATTGGCAGGATTGTCGACCATCACCTGCCATAACTCATTGACCGTATCATCATCTGCCCGGAAGCAGGCGGTGATAAATCCCTTTGCCTGTTCCTTCGTCCAGCCGTCATAGTTGATGCCGATGTCTAAAAGTCCATGGACACACAGGGAAAAAGACCGGATGTGGGCCCGGTATTCGCCGACAGCCTTCGGGAGTCCGTTGTCAAAGGTACAGGCATAGTTTTCTACATAGGTGGCCCAGCCCTCGTTGGCCCCGGAGCAGCTTAAGATGGACATCAGGGGGTTGGCCGCATGGGTACGGTTATAAACGGTCTGATATAAATGTCCGGGAAAGCCCTCATGGGCCAGAGTAGTGTACAGGCTGTCAGTGCTGTCTGAAAAGCCATTATTAATATAAATCACGTTCTGGTTTACATCATCAAGCGGAGCAGTCAGGTAAAAAGCAGGGCTTAAGGAAGATTCCAGATAAGAAGGGACATAGCGAACTTCATATCCACATTCGGATAATGACGGAAAATCAGAGGCCATCTGTGATTTCAGGTCGGAGAGAATTTCCTCCGGGTCGGACAGGGAAAAAGAGGCATGTTCTAAATCCAGAGATGGATTTTCGGAAAGAATTTTACCGATGGCCTCATAATCTTTTTCCATTTGTCTGGACAGCGCTGCCTTTAATTCCGGGACAGAATAAGAAACACCAGGGCCGCTTTTTACAAGGTATTCATAATATCGTTTTCCATCATTAAAGCCGGAGAGGCCGCCCTCATTGAGGCCGCGCCCGTTAAGGGCGGAAATCCCGGAGATCAGGGATTCATAGGCAGGGATGAAGTGCTCCTTTATGGCCGCGCGGTGACGGGCGTCTAAGTCCGCCCGCTGGTCGTCCGTAAGGGGAACGGTTTCCGAAAGAGCATCCAGCCGGGTATAAAAAGTTTCTGTGAGAAAGTTATTTTCCGGGTCAATGAGGTAACTTTTACAGGAGGTAAGAATCTGGTCAATGGAGGCATCGGAGGGACCGAGGCCGGCATCGGCTTTCTGATTTTCAAAGGTAAGAATCTGGTCATAATAGGAATCTATCTGGGACAAAGATAATCCTCTACATCCGTTAAGGAATGGAAAGAATATTCCGCAAGCAAAATGGGAAGCTGTGCCTGGACGCCGATGGTAGGAGCCAGGGGCTGTTCATAAAGTTCCAGTCCCTCTGCCATCAGAGAGGTATCCAGAATGGTAAGGAGAGTATCATACACAAGGGTCTGCGCGGCAGTAAGAAGGCCTCGGTCAAAGGCCATAAGGCGGGTTTTTAAATCCCGGATGGAATCATTGTCTTTTATCATTTCTGTCAGGTTATAAGAGCCGAGGGATGTTTCCTTTGTTTCGATCCCATAGACTTCCGGATGGAGGAGGGTATAATGCATATCCAGCGTACTGGCTTCTGACATTTCCTCACAGAATACAGTCCGGCAGAATTCCTCAAACTCCTTTTGTACATCGGTAAGGGGGTCTGCAGTCGGAGATGTTTGGGATTTTGCGCCGGACTCCGGGGCTGTATCCACGGATCCAGAGGAATAGAATTCTCCGGTTTCCCCCTGGAATTTTGAAATTCCGATGCGCTCATATCCGCAGGCGGAAAGAAAAATGGTGAGTCCCATGAGGGCAGCACAGACGGCGGCCTTTTTTCTGTTAAAATAGTTCATAAATCTGCCTCCCTAAGATCAGTGCCGGCGGTATCCGGACGGCGGCCATATACCGCCAATATATGAGTTTCAGCCTGAAGATATACCGCTATTACAGATAATGTAACCGTTCAG
>CANRXD010000319.1 GCA_947643685.1 uncultured Clostridium sp.
CGGGGAAAGCCCGGAAGGGGAGAGCATGGAGGCTTCTTCAGAAGCAGAGACCGGACCGGAGACGGAGACGGTCAATGCGGATGTTTACGAGAGTCAGGAGGAAAGTTCCTCTGAAACGTCAGGGGAATAAAAGGACAAGATATGGTAAGTCAAAAGGTTACAATTAAAAATCCCACCGGCCTGCATTTAAGGCCGGCGGGGATGCTGTGCAAGGAAGCCCTTAAGTACCAGTCATCCGTTAAATTTCAATTCGGGCATTCCACAGCCAATGCAAAAAGCGTTTTAAGTGTGTTGGGGGCATGCGTAAAATGCGGAGACGAAATTATGTTTATCTGTGATGGACCGGATGAAAAGAAAGCCCTGGCGGATATGGTTTTACTTGTGGAAAGCGGGCTGGGAGAATAATCGTATATGTTGGTTTATCTGATCTGTTATGGCGCCGGTATGCTGTTTGCATCCAGCGCCCATTACTATATGTCCGGAGCAAGTCTTCTTATGGCTGCTGTGTACCTGTATGTTTACGATTACAAGAGAACCGGAAATCTCCTGCATTTGAGGGCGCTGTTTTCTCTTTTCTGGGTGGGCGGCCAGGGAATCTCCTGTTTTAAGTTAAGCAGACTTCAGACGGACTGGGAATCTGTTACCTGGGCCTGTTTCTTTGTGGCCCTTGCGGCGTTCTGGACGGCGTTTGAATTTGCACAGAGAGCATGGACGGGGCGGAGAAAGACGGCGGCCGTGAAGGGAGCAAAGGCCTGGTGGATAGGGAGACCGCAGGAATGGACAGGGCCGCAGGGAGTGACAGGACCACAGGAAGGGGCCGCAGCCGGATCCGGATATGAAACGGGCCTGTTCACAGCCATACTTCTCCTGACGGCCATTTCCTTCGGCGCTTTTCTTCTGGAGGCGGCAGTGCTTGGCTATGTGCCGTTTTTTCTGCGGGGAGTGCCCCATGCCTATTCCTATTTTCATATTTCCGGCGTGCATTATTTTACTGTGTCCTGTGTGCTGGTGCCTTCCATGGCAGTAATTTATTTTTTAAAATGCCGGGGGGCCGGGCGAAGGAAGAAATTCTTTGCGGCGGCAGCATCAGCCCTTGCGGTTACGATTCCTGTTTTATGCGTTTCCAGATTCCAGCTTATTTTTGCGGTGATTCTGGCAGTGCTCACATTTATGCAGATATCAGGCAAAAAGAAAATCCGGTATCTGTTTTGGGCGGCGGCGGCGCTTTTGCCCTTATATGTGGTGCTTACAGTGGCCAGAAGCCATGATGTGGCCTATCTGAACGGGATTTTTGAGATGAAGAATGAGAATACCCCAATCTTTATTACTCAGCCCTATATGTATATTGCAAACAATTATGACAATTTCAACTGCCTGGTGAGAGAGCTTCCGGCTCATGCCTGCGGAATGAAGGGATTGTTCCCGCTGTGGGCTCTTACAGGGCTTAAGTTTTTAAAGCCGGAGCTTGCGGCCTATCCCATTTATACCACAAAAGAAGAGCTTACGACGGTTACGCTGTTTTATGATGCCTATTACGATTTTGGGACTGCAGGTGTGTTTTTTTTCGCGGCCGTCCTGGGGATTTTCGCCGCATGGCTCATGAAAAAGGCTTCCGGCTCTGAAAATCCTTTCTGGCAGTTGTTTTATGCACAGACTGCCATGTATTTTATGCTTTCGTTTTTTACCACATGGTATTCCAATCCGGCCACCTGGTTTTATTTTGCGGCCACGGGAGCAGCGGCGGTATATGTGGAAATCATAAAGAAAACAAAAGACAGTGGAGGAAAACAGCTATGGTATCAGAAAAAATGAAGCCGTTTATGGAAAATAATTCCGCTATTCGAGCCATGTTTGAAGAGGGAAAGAAAATGGCGGCTGTTTACGGCAAGGAGAATGTATATGATTTCAGCCTTGGAAACCCAAGTGTTCCGGTACCGGAAGTCAACGAGGCCATCATGGAAATTCTGAAGACAGAAGATTTTAATTCCCTGCACGGATACATGAGCAACGCCGGGTATGAGGACGTGCGCCAGACCATCGCCGAATCTTTAAATAAGCGGTTTGGCACCTCTTTTTCCTGGAAAAACCTGATTATGACCGTAGGGGCCGCCAGCGGACTCAATGTGATTTTGAAAAGTATTTTAAACCCCGGAGATGAGGTGATCGTTTTTGCACCCTATTTCGTGGAGTACAACAGTTATGTGAGAAACTATGACGGAACGGTTGTGGTGATTTCTCCGGATACGGAAACTTTTATGCCGAAGTTTTCTGAGTTTGAAGAGAAAATCACTAAAAGAACGAAGGCTGTGATTATCAATAATCCCAATAATCCCAGCGGCGTGGTTTATACGGAAGAGACCATAAAGGAACTGGCGGCCATCATGGAGAAAAAGGAAAAGGAATTTGGAACATCCATCGTGCTGATTTCCGATGAGCCGTACAGAGAGCTGGCATATGGCGGTGTGGAGGTTCCCTTTGTGACCAGGTATTACCGCAATTCTGTGGTGGGATATTCTTACAGTAAATCTCTTTCCATCCCTGGCGAAAGGATCGGATATCTGGTGATTCCCGATGAGGTGGAGGACAGTGCAAACCTTATCACGGCGGCTGCCATCGCAAACCGTGTTTTGGGCTGTGTCAATGCGCCGTCCTTAATTCAGAAGGTAATTAAATACTGCATTGATCATGATGTGACGGTCAATGTGGCCGCTTATGAAAAAAACAGAAACCTTCTCTACAATGCTCTGACAGAGTATGGTTTCACCTGTGCAAAGCCGGATGGTGCCTTTTATATGTTTTTAAAGTCTCCGCTGGAAGATGAAAAGGAATTCTGTGAGGCGGCCAAAAAGCACCATGTTCTTATGGTTCCGGGAAGTTCCTTTGCATGCCCGGGGTATGTGAGACTTTCTTACTGCGTATCCTATGAACAGATTGAACGCTCCCTTCCGGCTTTTAAGGAGATTGCCCGGGAGTTCGGACTTTTAAAATAGCAGATAAAACAGGATGGTGATTTTGCTATCAGAACTTATGTGAGAATTTTTTTGAACATTTTGATTCCGGTATTTACCGTATACGCCGTGTGCGTCTGGGGCCTTAAGCTTCTGGTCTTTTTCATGCG
>CANRXD010000320.1 GCA_947643685.1 uncultured Clostridium sp.
TCCGCCCTATGAAGATTTAGAGTGAAAAATGCTTATGAAAACAAGTTTTCAACGCGTTTTTCGCTCTAAATCTTCGCATGGCTGAATTGTTACGGCGGAATAATGATCTGGACAAATGAAGAATCTCAACGTATACTGGTAGAGCACTCTGGTACGGGTTAGGAGGAAACGGTATGCTGGAAATCATTGTGATACTTGCGTTTACGGGAATTTTAATGGGATGTATTGCTTTTGATGTGTCTATTGTGTATGCATTGGCGGCCGGATATTTTATTTTCTTTTTTTACGGGCTTAAAAAGGGACATTCAGCGGGAGAGATGGCGTCCATGTCCCTCTCAGGAATTAAAGCCGTGAAAAATGTTCTGGTTGTGTTTTTACTGATTGGAATGATCACGGCTCTTTGGCGGGCTGCAGGGACGATTCCGGTGATTATCTGCTATTCTTCCAGGCTGATTCGCCCGTCTGCATTTATTTTTATTGCATTTTTGCTGAACTGTCTGGTTTCTGTACTGACCGGGACTTCTTTTGGGACGGCGGCTACCATGGGGGTGATCTGTATGTCTATGGCTTCGGCCATGGGGGTGGCTCCTTTGTATGTGGGCGGTGCTGTGATTTCCGGAATTTTTTTCGGAGACAGGTGTTCTCCGGTATCCAGCAGTGCGCTGCTTGTCTGCGAGCTGACGAAAACAGATATTTATGGGAACATTAAGGCTATGGTGAAAACAGCTCTGGTCCCATTTCTGCTGACGTGCGCTCTGTATCTTGTTCTGGGAATCTTTTCGGGCGGAAACGGCGCTGCGGCCGGGGTGGAGGAAATGTTTTCGGAAGAGTTTAAGATCCAATGGATTCTCATTTTGCCGGCAGCCCTGATTCTGGTTCTTTCTGTTTTTCGCGTGAATGTAAAGAAAACCATGGCTGCCAGTGTTCTGGCGGCTGCGGTATGCTGCTGTGTCTTCCAGAATCTTTCAGCGGGGGAGCTTGTGAGAACCATAGTGTTCGGATATCAGGCGAAGGGGGAGGTTCTGGCTTCCATGATGAATGGCGGCGGAATACTCTCCATGGTACGGGTGATGGTGGTTGTGGGGCTTTCCTCCTCCTACGCCGGAATTTTTGAGAGAACAGGGCTTTTAACCAGTATGAAGCGGTACATCGCCGCAATAGGCCAGAAAATCACGTCTTTTGGGGGCATTCTTTTTGTATCAGCAGTCACATCCATGATTGCCTGCAACCAGACCCTTGCCACCATGCTTACATACCAGCTCTGCCGTGATCTGGAGCCGGATTCGGAAAGGATGGCCATTCATCTGGAGAATTCGGTCATTGTCATGGCTCCTCTTGTTCCATGGTCCATTGCAGGAGCAGTTCCGGTGGCCGCCATCGGGGCTCCGGCCGCGAGCCTGGCCCTGGCTGCCTACCTGTATCTGGTTCCGGCCTGGAACTTTCTGACAGAATTCGGAAAGCGCCAAAAAACTGTTGAGAAAAGACATCCAGCCTGAAACAGCGGCTTTTTGTGCCAGGGAAATATAAAGATTTCGTAAGAAATTTGGAAGGAAACTGGAAGGAAATGTTTCATGTATGGAAAGGTTTTCATGCTATACTGAATCCGTTACAAAAGAAAATATGGCAAAATTGCGGCAAAAGCAGTAAATAGCCAGAGAGGCTGTGGAAAAAGACGGCATCGAGTATGACAGAAGGAGAGTGTAGCATGAGCAGTGAAGAAAAGATTCAGCCGGAAGAATTTGATAAGGAGCTGGAACGCCTGATGAGCAGCAATGGGGATCAGAAAGGCGGAAAGAAGAACAGAAAGAAAAAGAAGATCATCATAGCCGCGGCAGTCCTTGTGGTTGCCATAGGCATAGGCTATAAGCTGCTTGGAAACAAGGGTCCTCAGACACCGTTTGTGGGAACGGTGAATCCGGTATACAAAGAAATCCAGAACAGGCTTTCCGTAAGCGGCCCGGTTTCCGGAACCGACAGTGTGGATGTGGTTTCCAATATTCATGCGGAGGTGCTGGAAATTCCGGTGAAGGAGGGCGATAAGGTGACAAAGGGGCAGGTTCTGGCTGTTCTGGATGATACAGATTTAAAAAAAGAAGTGGCCATCGCAAAGAATAATTATGATCTGGCAGTGAGTACCTGCGCCGAACAGGACAAGGAAGCCCAAAACGGGTATGCAAAGGCGGTTCAGGAGTTAAATACGGCCCAGACCAATTATGACAGAACCAAAATCCTCTATGACAGCGGAGACGTTCCTCTTGTGGATCTGGAAGCTGCTCAGAATACATTAAATGACGCCAAACGGCAGAAAGATTCTTTTACCATTCGGGACGGGAAGCCTGCGGCAGATGATTCCTACCAGCTTCAGATTGAAAAAGCGCGGTTTGACTATGAGAAAGTGAATGAACAGCTGGAGGATACGCAGATTAAAAGTCCTATTGACGGCACGGTAGTCCGCGTCAATACGAAGGTAGGCCGGTTCGCCGATAAAATGGAGGACTCTGAGCCCCTTTTCATTATTGAAAATCTGGATGTGCTGGAAATGGAAATCAAAGTCAGTGAATATTCTATCGGTAAGGTGGCTGTTGGACAGGAAGCGGAGATTTCCGCAGATATTCTGGATGGGGCTACTATCCGCGGACAGGTGATGTCCATTTCCCCCACCGGAGAGGAAAAGGGCGGCGGTTCTTCGGAGCGGGTAATTCCCACCACCATCCGGATTCTTGATAATAATACGAAGCTTATTGCCGGAATTACGGCGAAGGCACAGATCGTTCTGGAAGAGCGGGAAAATGCTCTGACGGTTCCGGTTTCTTCTGTTTTTGACAGAGACGGCGGTTCCTTCGTGGTATCCGTAAAGGACGGAGCCATCCATTGGATCCCTGTGGAACTTGGAGTGGAGGGAGACGTGGAAACTGAGATTATCCCAAAGGGCGGGGAGGTCATTGATGAAACGACGGCCATCGTAGCGGCTCCCAATGAAATGTATATAGAGGGTATGGCAGTTCTCTCCATGGCACAGTAAGGGGGAATGGGACATGTTTGGATTTGGAAAAACAAGGCTTTCTTCTTATGTGACTGAGAGCGTCAGCGAGGAATTGATTCGTCTGGATAATCTGGT
>CANRXD010000321.1 GCA_947643685.1 uncultured Clostridium sp.
GCGGCATCCACAGCTTCTGTGCCATACTGGATCATGCCCCATCCATTACGCATCTTTCGAAAATATTCCCCCTGACTGATGTGCCCCGGCAAGCCTAAGATTCCGTACTGTATGGCGTATATGGGACAGAGATAACAGATCATGGCCTCATATCCGCCGCCCCTGAAATAACCGATAAACTGAATCCGGGATACCAGACCGTTCTTTTCCCTCACAAAGGTTTTGGGGCCTGCTTTTTTCATGCCATATGCCTTTGCGGCAGGAGCGATCTTTGCCTGCAGGTTCTCCTTTAAACGCAGTTTCAGTTCTTCCCCGCACTCTTTCCACTGTTCGGTTGTCCTTGCATTTTTATAGCCGAAAACCTTCGCCGGTTTCTGGCCGGACGGTGTTCCCAGCAGGCTTTTCCAGTCAAAAGTGACAGCTTCTGTCGGATGTCTCTCCAGATATTCCTCCCAGGGACACCTGGCAGGCGCCGTTTTCCTGTGATAGATTTCCATGACTCTCTGTCTTTCACAAATCTCCTCTTCCCGTGCTTTTTCCTCATAATAACCGGAGGTTTTCACCGGGCGCCCCTGGGCATGGAAATAATAGGCAACACCGCCCTGAGTCTTTGTCATCCAGTAATAGTTTGCGCTCCATAAAGCGGGCATGATCCGACCTCTGTCCCCACGGTTCAGGGTCTCTTCCAGCTTAAAGCTGTTGCTGTTCCACCATGTTTCCCACTCCTCCGGTTCTATTTCCCCCGCCGCAACGCGCAGAAACATCTGTCTCATCTCATCCTGAAATCCCATCTCTATTCTCCTGCTTTTATTGGCTTCCCATTAAAAATACTCCGGGTTCATAAAAATTGCCACCAGGCATACAATCTCACCCTTCTCATCCAGCCCCCAGTAGCCGCTGTACATACCGTCCCCCATGCCGCTGGAAAAAAAGACTGTCCTGAAACCGCTCTCAGGGAGTTTCCATTCCAGAAAGCTCCCGCCCTGCTTCTGAAACTCTGGATTCGCTTTATAGCTTTCCTGGAAAAGACCTGCAAAATAATCCGTATACTTGTTCTTTCCCGGATTTTTACCTGCCCAGTTTTCAAAAAACAATCGGCTTTCCTCCGAAACCTTCCGGTCTGCAAAGCATGCGAGCCCCGTATCCACGCCAAAAAAGGTAAAAACACCCGGTTTCCCCAAATCCTCTATACACTTTCCCCGGGGCATGGCAATCTCATAAGAAACCGCCTGCCCGCTGTTCACTAAAAAACATCCACTGGACGTTTTTGTCGCATGCTTGGCAACTAAAAGCCTTGCGGCGGCAATTCTGAGGCCCGCGATCGGGGAGAGACAGACCGACAGCTCCACCGGATAGCTTCCGGCAGGAATCTGCTTATCCAGAAGGGTTTCATATTTGCTTCCCAGATATGCGAGTGGGTCCGCCAGCACCACCTCCCCTGTGGGAAAATCCGCTTCTCCTGCCCGGACTACCCTGATGTTAGAGCTTTCGGTAAACAGACTTTGGAAAAACGTCTCCGGGTATGTCTTCTGGTTCAGAAATTTCAGATTTTTTTCAAAGGCAAGCTGTGCCGGATGCTTCACCGGCTCCCTGATCTCTTTTCCCGTTCTGGTATCCACAAAATATTTCCCCGTTTTATCAGAGCGGAATTCCAGATCACTGCCGATCGGCATATAGAATATATTTACCACCGCGGGCTCTATATTGGCCAGCGTATTGAAATCCACAACTGCCATGTTTTTTGCGTCATCTACATATTCCTGGCTGTCCGTGTCCCCGAATGCCACCCAGCCGTTTCCATGTTCGCTCTCCTGTCGGAACATCCATTTTAACTTTGAAGTGCCATTCAGAATGGATTTTGTGACGATTGTTCCTCCGGCTCCCTGAATATATATTTTCATTTCGTTTTGCGTCTTCTGCTGTACCTGCTGCGCCTGTTTCTGATTCTCCTTTTTCCTGAATAGTCCCATATGTCCGATTCCTCCTTATTGTTGGCTTTGTGCCGTGCTTTATAACGGTTCTCCGATTCCCTCCATGACCTCCATAAGCCTCTTGTATCCCGCCTCACTGGCAGCTCCATAAAGCACTTCCAGATCGCCGCAGTCCATGATTACGGCCATATTGTCAGAGGCATTGCTGTAAAAGCTCATATCCATCCCCAACCAGCCAGAAAGCCCAAAGGGTTGTTTTTCAAGGCCGGACCGGACGGTTTCCAGTTCTTCCTCCGTAAGCCAGTACATAAGTTCATCCCCATGAAAAGGAAAGGCAAATACCGCTTCATAGGCAAGGACAGCCCTCAGAAATTCGCTGAGTGTTCCGGCACACAATGTCCATCTTTGGTCATTGTTCTGATCCGCAGCCACATAAACCGGGGGATCCGCTTTTGTCAGGTCTTTTCTTCGGATTCCCGCCCGGCAGCATCCCTGATTTTCAATCAGGATCACCAGGTAATCGCCGTCCTTTAACCAGCCCCATCTGTCGAAATCTTCCGGCCTGATCCACTTATCCTGTACCCTGTGAATCGCCTCCGTGCGCGCCGCCCTGCTCCAGAACTTTTCCAGCACAGGAGGAAGGGGATTAAAATATTTTTTCACAACAGCCAGTTCTTCTTCTGTGTATCCCTGCAGTTCTTCCACCCCATACAGCTGCCGGAGCATTTTCACGTACTCTTTCTGATCCTGCCCCTGTGCATCCGCATCCTGCGGCTCTTCCTCCTGTTCTTCCGTAAACAGGTAAGGAACTCCCTGCCACATAAGCTCAGGCATTTCCTCCAGCCTGTTAAAATAAAGGCAGATGATCTGGTCGTCCCCCCAGTATCCGGATTCCGGCCTTCTGGTGCAGGCCGTTATATGATAGTAACCGTCTGGCAGAGACAACACCTGGTCCTGTGGGAAATCCGGATTCCAGTCACTCAGCCAGAACAGGTCACCAAACTGCAGGGAACCGCCCCTTACCTCCACCACCAGCCGGATCATCACCGGAAACTCTTTCTCCCCATTGGAATCCGGATAGCCGGACCGGAACCATAAGATAAAATCCCCTCCCGTACCGGTACAGAAAGCCGTGATATCCCCTTTCCGGATATGCTCCCCCACCTGTTTCGGAT
>CANRXD010000322.1 GCA_947643685.1 uncultured Clostridium sp.
TTTCGGCACTTTTTTATTAAAAAAATTTTGAGGACTATCTGAACTGTTACGTTTTTGAAAATTTGTCAATCATTTTTTTTAAAAAAAGCTTTACAAACCAGAAAAAAAGGAATATATTAGTTCCATATTTTTTTAAAAATCTGCGTAAAATTACATATGGAAGCTATGTGAGGACAATGGTGTCAGATCCCCTGAGGATTCTGTCACCATTTTTCTATATTTTCATTTTGCACAGAGCTCAGGAGGTAAATATGGCAGTAAAATATGTGTTTGTCACAGGCGGCGTTGTTTCCGGCCTTGGGAAGGGAATTACGGCGGCATCCTTAGGAAGACTTTTGAAAGCCCGCGGCTATCAGGTCACCATGCAGAAATTTGATCCCTATATCAACATTGACCCGGGCACCATGAATCCCATCCAGCACGGTGAAGTGTTCGTCACCGACGATGGAACGGAAACGGACCTGGATCTTGGCCATTATGAACGTTTTATTGATGAAAGTCTGGATAAAAATTCCAATGTCACCACCGGAAAAATCTACTGGACGGTTCTTCAGAAGGAGCGGCACGGAGATTTTGGCGGAGGAACGGTCCAGGTTATCCCTCATATTACAAATGAGATAAAAGCCAGATTTTACCGGGCAAAATCCCCGGATGAAAACCGTATTGCCATCGTTGAGGTGGGCGGCACTGTGGGAGATATTGAGAGCCAGCCTTTTCTGGAAGCCATCCGCCAGTTCCGTCAGGAGGTTGGATACAGGAATTCTGTCCTTCTTCATGTGACTCTGGTTCCCTATCTTAAGGCATCCGGAGAAGTGAAGACGAAACCAACTCAGCAGAGTGTGAAGGCACTCCAGGGGATGGGATTGTCCCCGGACGTGATCGTGTGCCGGACCGAGGTTCCCCTCGGAGACGATATTAAGGGGAAAATTGCTCTGTTCTGCAATGTGCCGGAGGGGCATGTGCTGCAGAATCCTGATGTGGAATATCTTTATGAGGCCCCTCTTATGATGGAGCGGGAGCGGCTGGCTCATGTGGTCTGTTCCTGCCTGGGGCTTCCCTGCGGTGAGCCGAATCTGGGCGACTGGAGACAGATGGTGGATGCCCTTAAGAATCCCCAGAGTGAAGTGACCATTGCCCTGGTTGGAAAATATATCAAACTTCATGACGCGTATTTAAGTGTTATGGAGGCATTAAAGCACGGCGGTATCGCAAACCGCACGAAGGTAAGCATCCGGTGGGTGGATTCCGGAGCCCTGACAAAAGAGAATCTGGAAGATACCTTTGCCGGAGTAGACGGCATCATCATTCCCGGCGGCTTTGGCTACCGGGGAACCGAAGGGATGATCCTGGCGGCCGGTTATGCGCGGACAGAGAAGATTCCATATCTGGGAATCTGTCTGGGGATGCAGATGGCCATTGTGGAATTTGCCAGAAATGTTCTTGGATATGAGGATGCCAACAGTTCCGAATTTGATGCCGATACCGCATATCCGGTTGTGGATCTGATGCCGGACCAGAATGGGGTGGAGAATCTTGGAGGCACCCTGCGTCTCGGCTCCTATCCCTGTGTTCTGGATAAAAAATCCAGAGCCTGTGCCCTGTATGGGACTGAGCACATAAATGAGCGTCACAGACACCGCTATGAGGTGAATAACAAATACCGGGAGGATTTCACTTCCCATGGAATGATGCTTTCCGGACAGTCCCCGGACGGAAGAATCGTGGAAATGATTGAGCTTTCGGATCATCCGTTTTTTGTGGGAATCCAGGCCCATCCGGAGTTTAAGTCCAGGCCCAACATGGCTCATCCTCTTTTTGCCGGCTTTGTGGAAAGCTCGGAAGAACAGGGAGTTTTACGGCGTGCAAAAAAACTTTTGATGAAACGCAATCACTTATCGGAGCCGGAAGCCCACCGGTATTTACAGAAAACCAGTATGGATACGGGACGCACCATGTCCGAGAGCGCCCATATGGTGACCATGCTGATTTCGGAGGAGTGAGATGCTCCCCGGAAATAAGGGAAAGGAAGAGGAAGCCTATGTTTACTGTCAATGAAAACTTTTTAAAACTGCCGGGAAGCTATTTATTTTCCACCATTGCCAAAAAGGTGTCTGCATTTCAGGCAGAAAATCCCGATCAGGAGATCATCCGTCTGGGGATCGGCGATGTGACCCAGCCTCTGGCCCCGGCCATTGTGGAGGCCATGCATCAGGCTGTGGATGAGATGGGAAATGCCGCCACTTTCCGCGGCTATGCGCCGGAGCAGGGATATGAATTCCTGCGTTTTGCCATCGCAGAAAATGATTTTAAAGCCAGGGGCTGCGAAATTTCCGCCGATGAGATCTTTATTTCCGACGGTGCAAAATGTGACTCCGGTAATATTCAGGAGCTGTTCGGCCTTACAGATACCATTGCCGTCTGCGACCCGGTATATCCCGTCTATGTGGACAGCAACGTGATGGCAGGCCGCACCGGGCTTTATGATGCGTCCACCGGAAAATTTGATCATGTGGTCTATATGCCCTGTACGGAAGAGAACCATTTTCTTCCTGAACTTCCCGGAAAGAAGGCGGATGTGATCTACCTTTGCTTTCCCAACAACCCCACAGGCGAGGCAATTAAAAAAGAGGAGCTGCAGAAATGGGTGGATTATGCCAATGAAAACGGGTCTGTGATTCTTTTTGATGCGGCTTATGAGGCCTATATCACAGAGGATGGAATCCCTCATTCCATCTATGAATGTGAGGGAGCGAAGACCTGTGCCATTGAGCTTCGCAGTTTTTCCAAAAAGGCCGGCTTTACGGGTGTCCGTCTGGGCTTTTCTGTAATTCCAAAGGAGCTTACATGTGGGGATGTGAGCCTTCACGGGCTCTGGATGCGCCGCCAGGGCAGCAAATACAACGGAACACCTTATATTGTGCAGCGGGCCGGGGAAGCCGTATATTCTCCTGAAGGAAAAATCCAGGTCACGGAACAGATTGAGCGCTACATGAAGAACGCATCGGCCATTTTAAACGGGCTGAGAGACGCGGGTTATACGGCTTACGGCGGCATAAATTCTCCCTATATATGGATGAAAACACCAAACGGTATGTCCTCCTGGG
>CANRXD010000323.1 GCA_947643685.1 uncultured Clostridium sp.
GAAGACGTCCGCGGAAAAAGCGCTTTTTACATTCCGACCAGGAAAAGGGAATTAACGGGTAGATGTAGCTCTTTCCGGCGATGGTTTTGTTGAAGACAATGGCAAGAGCGCAGAGCACCGTCCCCAGGAGGAATCCCCAGAGATTAAAAAGGGACGTGAAAATTAAAAGAATGACCCGCATGAACTTGAGAGCATAACCCATTTCAAAGCTGGCCTGGGAATAGTTTGCTATGGTTACGAAAGCCATATACAGCATGGTTTCTGAGTTGAACCATCCGGATTTTACGGAATATTCTCCCAGGACAATACCGGCAATGACGCTTAAAGGCGTGGTCAGCATGCTTGGAGTATTGACAGCCGCAAGCCGCAGTCCGTCAATGGCAAATTCCAGAATTAAAAGCTGCCAGATCAGAGGGACAAACTGTTCGTCAGCAATCTGGATAAACTCCAGCCATTGGGGAATCCACCGGGGATTCTGCATGAGAAGGAGCCAGACTGGGGTTAAAAAAAGTGTAAGGAAGGAGACGGTCATTCTGGAAAGCCGCAGATAGGTTCCGGTGACCGGCGGAAAATAGTAGTCGTCAGCCTCTTCAATAATGTCGAAGACAGAGGAGGGCAGAATCATGCAGGCGGGGGAGTTGTCCACAAGAATGATAATATTGCCCTCCAAAATGGATGCGGCCGCCGTATCGGGGCGCTCGGAAAAACGGAACTTAGGAAAGGGATTGAACCATTTATGGGGGAAGAGACATTCCGCCAGACTTTCCTGATTCATGGTCAGAGCATCCACATGGAGATTCTCGATGCGCTTTTTGATGGTGGCAAGAAGGTTTTCGTCTACCCGCTTTTTCATGTAGCAGATGGCGATATCTGTGTGGGAACTTTCGCCGGCCTGCATAATTTCCACGGTAAAATTTACATCGCGGATTCTACGGCGGATTAAAGCTGTGTTGAAGATCAGGGTCTCCACAAAGCCGTCCCGGGAGCCGCGGAGCACCTTGTCCTTTTCCGGCTCCGTGACACCTCTGGCCGGATAGGTGCGGCAGTCTATGGTGATGCATTTGTCATATCCATCAATGAACATGCAGGAGAGGCCGGAAAAAAGCTGGATTAAGATGGCAGAGTCCTCATCCTCCAGTCCGGTTTCTCCATAACTTACATACTTTTTGGAGAAATCATGGGCGGTTTCCGGCATGTCCTCCGGCTTTATGGAGGCGAAGGCCTGCATTAAACGCAGAAGTACCTCATCCTTTGTGAAACCGTCCACAAAGTAAATAACGGCCTGTTTCCCGCCGATTTCTAAGGTATGGTATACAATGTCAAAATTGGTATCGACATCCAGTATTTTTTGGAAGTGTAAAATATTGGCCTGAAAATCTGATGAAAGCTTCATGACGCTATCCTTTCCCAATGAAAATTGTAACAGTTCAGCCCTGCATCTTCCTGCCCGTGTACCGCGGACAGGAAGCCTGTGGCATCTGCCTTATGAAGATTCAGTCTGTCAGGGGAAAGGATATCCCAAATCGCAGGAATTTATTCACAGCAGCAAAAGGGAACATCATGTTCCGGAATGTGTGTACTGCCGGCTTAAGAAACACCGGAAAGGGATCGGATTACTTCTCCTGCAATAAGAAGGCCGGCCACAGACGGCACAAAGGAAATACTTGCAGGGGCGGGGCGGCCGGAACTTTTTTCCTCTCCGGCTGTCAGAGGCATGCGGGGCGGTTCCTCCGAGTACAGGACCTTCAGGGCGGGAATCCCCCGTTTTTTTAATTCCCTCCGCATAACACGGCAGAGGGGGCAGACATTTGTATCATAGATATCCGCGATCTTAAAAGCTTCCGGATGGAGTTTGTTTCCGGTTCCCATGGAAGCGATTATGGGAATATTATGGGATACGGCGTAGGATGCCAGGGCGATTTTTGCGCTTACGGTGTCGATGGCGTCAACGATGTAATCCGGAGTGCATGGGAAAGAAGAAAACACCTGCTCTATGTTTTCAGGCAGAACAAAGGAATCACAGACGATAACCGCACAGTACGGGTTGATATCGGAAAGCTTCTGTTTTGTAACCTCAGTTTTTTTTTGGCCCACAGTGCTTAAAAAGGCGATGCTCTGGCGGTTTATGTTGGAGGGAGCCACCGTGTCAGCATCCGTGAGAAAAAGACTCCCGATTCCGGCCCTCGCCAAAGCCTCCGTGCAGTGCCCGCCGACGCCCCCCAGGCCAAACACAGCCACAGAGGAGCAGGACAGTTTAGAAAAACCGTCTTCTCCAAGAAGCTGGATGGTGCGTGTAAAGATTTCATTCATGGTTATATTCTCCGTTTGGATTTTTCGTTACACCAGTCTAACATAATATACAGGAATACACAATTCCCAACTTCCCTTTTTCATCAGAAACGTGTATAATAGAGGCAACAGTCCGCAGGGCGGGGAAAACCGGACGAAAACAGACGTCAAGCTTGCTTGTAAGGCGGTTTTCGCCCGCTTTTCCCCATCGGGCGTCTTTGTTGTAAAGAGCACTTTTGGAAATTAAAATTGAGATAAAGGAGTATAAAAATGAAAGACGGCTTTCTCCGTGTCGCAGCCGCCACCCCCCAGATTAAAGTGGCGGATCCTGTGAACAATGGAAATGAAATTTTAAAGCTGATGGAGGAAGGAAAGAAAAAGGGAGCAAAGATCATGGTATTTCCGGAGCTCTGCCTCACCGGTTATACCTGCGGAGACCTATTCCTTCAGGATACGCTGCTTGAAAGCGCCAGAAATGAGTTAAAAAGACTGGAAGAGGCTACCAGGGGAATGGACATGCTGGTGTTTGTGGGACTTCCCTTCGAAAAGGGAGGAAAGCTTTACAATGTGGCGGCTGCCATCCAGAATGGACAGGTTCTGGCCTTCCTTACAAAGATGAATATTCCAAACTATGGGGAATTTTATGAGCTGCGTCATTTTAATCCCGGTCCGGCGGTACCGGAGACCGCTTTATGGAAAAACAGAGAGGTCCCCTTTGGAAGCAATATTCTTCTTGAATGCGGGGAAATACCGGAGCTTATTGTGGCAGGTGAAATCTGTGAGGATGTGT
>CANRXD010000324.1 GCA_947643685.1 uncultured Clostridium sp.
AAGTGATGCAGACGTTTGGGGTTGTGCCTGTGGCAATATTGGTAATCACGTCGTTATAAATCTTCCCATAATTTGTGTAAATCCTGAGATGAACGGTGATATTGGGATACAGCTTCTGGAAATCATCGATGGCCTGTTTATAAATATCAGTCTGAAGCTTATTGGTGTCATTTTTCGCCCAGAAAGTGATTTCATAATTCCGGGTTTCGTCAAAGGTCTCCGGAACGGAAAACTCTGCCGTTTCCCGGGAGCCGTGGCATCCGGAAAGGAGCAGGGGCAGGAGAAGGAAGAGGGCGGCCTGCAGTACAGCCGGGCGCGGACTTTTCCTGAGCATGAAAAGCCTCTTTAGAACTTTGCATGCAACGTTTCCCAGCTTCTGCTGCATTTTCTGCTGTATTTTCTGACTCATCCTTTGATCCCTCCTCTTGATACGCCTTCCATGATCTGTTTGCGGAAAGCCAGAAATAAAAGAATCAGGGGAAGGGAAATGACCACCACCGCCGCCATCATGGCAGGGATATTTTCCCGGCCAAAGCCGTTTTCCCTGATCTCCTGAATCCCGTTGGAAACCAGAAAATAAGCCGGATCGTCTGTAATGAGTCTGGGCCAGACATAGGAATTCCAGCACTCGATGATTTTCAGAATTACGATAGTAACAAAGGTGGGGCGGCAGATGGGAATCATCACCTTCCAGAGATATTTGAAATCTGAGGTTCCATCCACTTTGGCGGCCCGGTAAAGCTCTTCCGGAACCTGCTCAAAACTCTCTTTCAGAAGATAAATATAAAAAACCGATGTGACAGAAGGCAGGATCAGGCCGGTAAAGGTATTTCTAAGCCCCAATTCTGTGATGGTAGCAAAATTGGTAATGACAACCAGCTCGCCGGGAATCATCATCAGAGATAAAAGCAGGGTAAATAACAGGTTTTTCCCGGGAAATTTAAGCCGGGCAAAGGCGTAAGCCGCCAGAGTGATCACTGCCACCATGATGGCAGTGGTAATTGCAGTGAAGATTACCGTATTGATCAGATACCCGGCCAGAGGAACCAGAGTGAACGCATCCTTATAATTTTGGAAGACAGGGGGCCACACCCAGAATGAGGGGACGCGCTCCCCGTTATAAGCGCCATAACTCTTTAAGGAGGTCAGAATCATCCAGTAGAAGGGGAAGAGGACAATGGCTGCCCACATAATAAGGCAACAATAGGTGAAAATCCGGAGGGCCTGCCGTTTTCTGCCGATGGATTTTTCTGCTTTTTTAAAATCAAATTCGTGTTCCATAGTATTCTGCCTTTCAATAGTGAATATGTTTTTTGCTTACCAGCAGATTGATGCAGGTAATGGTAAGGACAATGGCGAAAAGAATCACTGCCGCGGCGGAAGCATAGGAGGGGAAGCCTCCGCTGTCCCCGTACAGCATATCATAGACATAGCCTACAATGGTATTCATTCCGGCAGCGTTTAAGTCAGCGCCGAAAAGCGCCACTGCGTCACTGTAAGCCTTGAAGGCCCCGATAAATCCTGTGATAATCAGATAAAATACCATGGGAGAAATCATGGGCAGGGTGATGCAAAAAAAGATTCTGGTCCGGGAGGTGCCGTCCACCCGGGCTGCCTTATAATAATCCGGGTTCACAGATGCCAACGCACTGGTGAGAATTAAGATTTTAAAGGGCATTACCACCCAGATGGTATAAAAGCAGAGCACGAACATTTTCGCCCAGTAAGGCCCGTCAATAAAGTCCACGGAAGTTCCTTTGAACCACTGAATCAAGAGGTTGATGAGGCCGTCTGTGTATTCTGTTTTCTGAAACAGGATCATAAACACCAGCCCTACCGCCAGGGTATTGGTAACATAAGGCAGGAAATAAATGGTCTGGAATAAATTCCGCAGGGGCTTTATGGAGTTTAGCCCCAGGGAGATGAGAAGAGCCAGACCTGTGGACAGCGGAACCGTAACAATAACCAGAATACAGGTGTTTTTCACTGCCTGGAGAAAGTAAGGGTCATGGAGCACATAAGAATAGTTATAGCCGCCCACGCCAAAATAGGTCTGGGAGGCAAAATTGTACCCTTCTTCCACTGAGTAGACGAATACGTCCACAAGAGGATAGACCAGGAAGGCAAAAAGAAACAGAAGGGCCGGCAGCAAATACCAGAATGCTTTCCACTGGTGCTTCATAAAGAGCTCCTTTCCGCAGAGAAGGGGAGACGTTCTTCCGTGTCTTTGCAAAACAGAAAAACCTTGTGGGGCTTTAAGGAAAAACGGACAGTCTCCCGGGAGGCGTCCACCTGGTTTTCCGAGTCAATGATAGAGCGGACAAAAGCCGCTTCGCAGGCAGGATGAAAGGAGAGAATGCTCACATCCCGGCCCATAACCTCCACACCTTTCAGACGGCAGCAGAAAGGACCGTCCGGGTCTGAAAGAAAACCCTCGGGACGGATCCCCACAAAGACCTCCTGGTCTTTCAGATCCGTTTTCCATATTGCGTCCTCTCCGATATAAAGAGTTTTATCCAGGACCCGTCCCCGGAATACATTGATGGGGGGAGTTCCCAGAAATTTTGCGACAAAGAGACAATTGGGGCTGTCATAGACCTCCTGGGGCTTTCCGGCCTGAATGAGCCGTCCGTCCCGCATGACCAGGATCTGATCAGAGATACTCATGGCTTCCTCCTGATCGTGGGTCACGAATATGGTGGTGATGCCGGTGGACCGCTGTATTTTTTTTATTTCTTCCCGGGTACGAAGCCTGAGACGGGCATCCAGATTGGACAGAGGTTCGTCCAGAAGGAGGACACCGGGAGTTTTTACAAGTGCCCGGGCAATGGCGGCACGCTGCTGCTGGCCGCCGGATAGTTCTCTGGGCTTCCTGTCCATAAGCTCTTTTATCTGTACAAGCTCTGCCGCCTGCCAGGCGCGTTTTTCCATTTCTTCCCTGGTCAGGCGGTCTTTTCCCTTTCGGTTTTCCAGGGGAAAAAGAATATTCTGCTTCACCGTCAGATGGGGGTAAAGGGCATAGTTCTGGAATACCATACCCACGCCCCGGAGTTCCGGGGCCAGTCTGGTCACTTCA
>CANRXD010000325.1 GCA_947643685.1 uncultured Clostridium sp.
GTTGTGGGCGGAATGATCGATGTATACCCTGTGAAGGCAGTGGAGTCCAGGGTGAAATTTGAGCCGGAAAAAATCAATGCCCTGCTTGGCACCGACATTGCACCGGAAACCATGCTTTCCTACCTGGATAAGATCGAGCTTCGTTACGAGAAAGAAACCGGTGAAATCGTTGCGCCCAGCTGGAGACAGGACATTCACTGTATGGCCGATGTGGCGGAAGAAGTGGCAAGATTTTATGGATATGACAGGATCGGGACCACGCTCCCCACAGGAGAGGCCACCACAGGCAAGCTCTCCTACAAGTTAAGAATCGAAGAGGTGGCCAGAGACGTGGCGGAATTCTGCGGATTCTCTCAGGGAATGACCTATTCCTTCGAGAGCCCCAGGGTGTTTGACAAATTAAATCTTCCCGGGAACGACGCTTTAAGAAACACCGTTGTGATTTCCAATCCCCTGGGTGAAGACTTCTCCATTATGAGAACCCTGCCTTTAAACGGAATGCTCACATCCCTCTCTACCAATTACAACAGACGGAATAAAAATGTGCGCCTTTACGAGCTGGCCAATGTGTACCTTCCCAAGAGCCTGCCCTTGACAGAGCTGCCGGACGAAAGAATGCAGTTTACACTCGGTATGTATGGAGACGGCGATTTTTACACTATGAAGGGCGTGGTGGAAGAGTTTTTCGACAAAGTCGGCATGCATAAGCGCCCCCATTACGATCCTGAGGCCGGGAAGACCTTCCTCCATCCGGGAAGACAGGCAAACATCCTCTACAATGATCAGGTGATCGGATATCTGGGCGAGGTGCATCCTGATGTTCTGGACAACTACAAGATCGGCGAGAAGGCCTATGTGGCCGTTTTGGATATGCCGGCTGTGATTCCCTTCACTTCCTTCGACAGAAAGTATACAGGAATTGCAAAATATCCGGCAGTGACCAGAGATATCAGCATGGTGGTTCCAAAGGATGTTCTGGTGGGGCAGATCGAGGCCATGCTTGAGCAGAGAGGCGGGAAGATTCTGGAAAGCTTCAGCCTGTTTGACATTTATGAGGGTTCCCAGATTCTGTCCGGATATAAATCCGTGGCTTACTCCATTACCTTCCGTGCCAAGGACCACACCCTGGAGGAGAAAGAGGTTACCTCTGCCATGAACAAGATTTTAAATGGCTTAAAGGGCATGAATATTGAGCTGCGGGCTTAAGCTGTAACAGTTCAATCCCTCCTGAACTGTTGCGGCCTACGGCCATTTGGAAGCGCTGCCTGCCCGTGGCTGCTGCGTTTTCGCACGGTCAGGGCGGGGGATGCCCTCGCTTCGCTGGGGCAGGCTCCGCACAGACCTATCTGAACGGTAACTTTAAGTTTCTGCATAAGATAAATGGAAAATGGCTATCCTTACAGTATTGAGATTGCTGTAAGGAGGCCATTTTTTATGGATATGGATTATGAGATCGTGAAAGTGAGAGCCAGGGAAATTCTGGATTCCAGGGGAAATCCCACAGTGGAGGCAGAAGTGGAGTTAGAATGCGGAGCCGTGGGCCGTGCGTCGGTTCCATCGGGAGCTTCCACAGGAAAATATGAGGCTTCTGAGCTTCGGGACGGCGGCGGACGGTATCTGGGAAAGGGCGTAAAAAAAGCGCTGGACCATGTGAACCAGGCGCTCGCCGAGGCTGTGCTTTTTGAGAATGCCATGGACCAGAAGCGTATAGACCGGCTTTTGAGAGAAGCGGATGGAACGGAAAACAAAGAACGGCTGGGCGCCAATGCCATTCTGGCGGTGTCCCTGGCCACGGCCCGGGCGGCGGCCAATGCCTTAAACATCCCTCTGTACCGCTATCTGGGCGGAGTGAATGCCACAGAGCTTCCGGTGCCCATGATGAATATTTTAAACGGCGGAAAGCATGCGGACAACACCGTAGATTTACAGGAATTTATGATTATGCCTGTGGGGGCCTCTTCCTTTGCGGAAGGCCTCAGAATGTGCGCGGAGATCTACCATACCTTAAAAGGGCTGCTCCATGGGGACGGTTATTCCACAGCCGTAGGGGATGAGGGCGGCTTTGCGCCGAACCTTAAAAATTCCGAAGAGGTGCTGTCATATCTTATGAAGGCTGTGCGGGAGACGGGATACGAGCCGGGTGCTGACATAAAGTTTGCCATCGACGCCGCCTCCAGCGAGCTTTACAACAGCGGGACCGGAATGTATGAATTCCCGGGAGAAAGTGCCATGAGCGGCATAAAGGTGGAAAGAAGCGCCGGGGAGATGGTGGAGTACTATACCCGCCTGGTGGAGGGATACCCCATATGCTCTATTGAGGACGGGCTCCATGAGGAGGACTGGGATGGCTGGCAGCTTCTTACAAAGGCCCTTGGAGATAAGGTTCAGCTTGTGGGAGACGATCTGTTTGTGACAAACACAAAGCGATTAAAGAAGGGCACTGAACTCCATGCGGGAAACGCCATTCTTGTGAAGGTCAACCAGATCGGCACCTTATCAGAAAGTCTGGAGGCCATTGAGACCGCAAAGAAAGCCGGATTTCGGACTGTCATATCCCACCGGTCGGGAGAAACAGAGGATCCGTTCATCGCCGATATCGCTGTGGCAGTGAACGCAGGTCAGATAAAAACCGGAGCACCCTGCCGCTCAGAACGGGTGGCAAAATACAATCAGTTACTGCGGATTGAAGAAAAGCTGCTGTTCGCGGGAGCATCTTCTTGTCCGTCTTAAGACGAACAAGAAGTATCGGCAAGAAAATGCAAGGCTGAACTGTTACCCAAAATATGAAGAATCCGGGAAATAAAGGTTGTATTTTTATAAATCCTGTGATATGATAACTGTGGTTTGTAAACAGGAGGTGTAAGTGTGCTTAGAATCATTCTGACGATTGTATTTGTAATTTTATGCGTTGCAATGACGGTTATCGTATTGATGCAGGAAGGAAAGTCCGCAGGACTGGGAGCGATCAGCGGCGCTGCGGAAAGCTACTGGGGCAAAAATAAAGGACGTTCCATGGAAGGCAAGCTGGAGAAATTTACCAAGCTGGCGGCCGCTCTGATTTTCGT
>CANRXD010000326.1 GCA_947643685.1 uncultured Clostridium sp.
ATTTTAAAGGCTCCCAGGTTTTCTTTGTGATGAAGTCCCTCATGGATATTTACCTTCATCTTGCCATAATCCTCGCCAATTCTTCGAAACTGCTTTGACGTACCGTAGATACTCTTTGCCGCGTTCCCTACGCTTCCCATCTTATCTGCAAAGCTTCCCGGACCCATCATGGTTTTGAAAGCCGTTCCCACATGTTCTTTGCTTTCTCTCATGCTCTTTTCCACAGTTTCAAAATCCCTTCCAAGGGTGCTGAATCCCTGTTTAAAAGCACCTATGGACCGGTCAAACTTCGTCTCAATCCCTGAGGCCTTCTCTTTGCCCTGAGAAGCCCTCTTCACATTATGAAAGCTGTCATAGGTCCGCATCATCTGTCTGGCCGTCCCTCTCACACTCCGGTTTGGTCCTGTAAAACCGGCTGAGAGCTTCCGCAGATTCGAAACGGCCTCCGTTCCCGCCGCCACGGTATTATTGAACCGTTTTCCGATTCCGGGCCCTCTGCCTAAGCCTGCGCCTCCGCTTTCACTGCCTTTGGAGCCCATAAATTTCCCGTCCGACCGGCCAGACATGCCCGATCTTGCCAGACCGGCAGCGCCTGCACCTGCCCCGGATCCTGTGCGGCCAAATCCTGTCCGGATGGCCTGCTGTCCTTTCGACATGGCATATCCGACGGTATGGCTGAACAACATTCCGCCTGCCACCGCAGCCGTATTGGCTTCCGACGAACCTGCCTGATAGCTGAGCAAAGAGGTAATCATGGAACCGGATTTATAAACTGCCCAGGCGCCTCCGGCCAGGAAAAACAGTTTCATAATATAATCCATCTCTGGGCTGGAACTCACGCCGAACTTGATTCGATTTCCCATAATCATGGGACAGACCATCAAAAATAGTCGCATGCCTATGGCAGACCCGAAGCCGCTGAAACATTTTCCGATGAACATCTCTCTCCACCGTCCGAATTTTTCCCCGTCATCCAGAGGAATCATACACACAAAATAAGGAGATACCAGATACAGAAGCATCAGTTCAAAGATTCTCTGTACAAATACAATCAGGCAGATTCCGATGGTAAACAAAAGAAAGACCGCCGCGATAAAACCGATGAGGTAATCAAAGGAAGCCAGATTGAATTCCTCCGTCACCTGCAAAATGTTGCCATAATCCTTCACCGGTGTGCCTGTCAGGGAATAGAAGGGGTACCGGGCCGTGTCCGCACTGGAGGTTCCAAATTCAATATTGAGGGCAGAATCCGAGCCTATATTAAGACTGTCATTCTTCGCCGCATTGAGAGAAGCAATCATGAAAACAATACGCCCCAATGACGTGGTGTTTCCAAAATTCATGATATTTGTAACGCCCCGAAGAATAACCGCGGACAGTTTCAGCATGAAATATACGAAAAACGGCACCGTAAAAAACTGGATAAAAGTTTTCATCATGGCAGTCAGGACCTTGGACACCGGCCGTTTTTTTTAAAAGTACAGATCAAAAGCAGACTTGGCCGTCGCATAGATCGTAAGAATCAGCGCCAGCCCAAGGGCCCCCAGCGTGATTACCCAGAACACGGTGCTGATCGTTTTCTGCTGCATCAGCACTTCCACCAGGCTTCCGCTTATCACCGTGCCGTCAGGCTGGGTATAGGTCACATCCCGAAGGCCGATAAATACATCAAACGCCGTCTCCAGATAATCGATGAGCTTTAGTACGCCGGAAAACAAGAGATACAGCTGCGTGCTGTAAATTTCCAGCCACAGATTGATAAAAAAGTCCAGGGCCTCCTCCAGAACAGGAAGCAGAACCGGGGCCAGAATTTCCTCGAATACCCAGCTGAACACAGTCACCAGAAGGTTGGACACAAAACGATATACAGGGTCAATGATCCTGCTCAGCACCCATTCAAATACTTTTTTGAACAGTCCCAGATACGCATATTCCAAATTTCCACGCCTCCTTTGTGTCACGCTATATTACTTTCCTGAAAACTCCAGTCTGTTTTCCTGTCTCCAGGCCATTTTTTATGCCATATTCCATTACTTTCCTGAAAATCTCTGCTTGTCGTCTCCGCCGGAGCTTCCCATCTCACCTGCCGCAGAAGCCATTTTTCCAAGACTGCCAAGGCCGCCCATACCGCCGCCAGAACCTCCCATGCCTCCGCCTCCGCCAAGGCCGCTAAGTCCTCCGAGCGCCGCCGTAGAGCCGCCGCTGGCTGCGGCCGCAGCCATGTTGGCGGCTGTGGTCACGGAACCAATGATCATTCCTGACATCAAAGCGCCGGACTGCTGCTCCATGGCCGCCGCTTCCTGATTGAAGATCTGCATAATCAGGCTCTGGCTCTTATAGACCGCCCATGCCCCGCCCAGAATCATAAACAGTTTCAACACACTGTTGATCATCACTGCATTGGGAAGGTTCATGCTGTACAGGCACAGATTGCTCCCTGCGATGGAGGGCACCAGAAGCATATAGTACCTCATGGAAAAGATCACTCCGAACCCGGAAAAAAATTTCGCCACAAACAGCTCCCGCCATTTTGCAAAGGTCGCCCCGTCGTCCAGAGGTATGGTCGAGACGAAAAACGGGGACACCAGATACAAAAGAAGAAGCTCAAACAGCCGCCGGATGAAGGTAATGGCCGCCCCTGCCAGAATAAAAAGCAACAGCACGCAGCTGACAAACCCCTCTATAAAATTAAAATTGGACGCATAAAAATCCCTTTTCACCGTACTCAGATCTCTGTAATCCTTTTCCCCTTTCAGATAAGGGTTTCTTACATCATCTGTAAAAGACGGATTTCTCCCTGAACGGAGATCCTCCGCTTCCCCCGACACAGGATTTCTCCTGTTTGTGGTGGCTTTATCCGCATCCAGGCCCGCGGACAAAAACACGATGGTTCCCATGGACGTACTTCCGCCCTGGGCCGCGTCAAAGGCGCTGACGGCCTGATTCGTCACCAGCGTGGAAATCTGCAGAAGGGCAATGCACAAAAAAGGAATCAGCATAAATGTCACTGCCGCTTTCATCCCGTCGGCCAGCACCTTACTCACCGGATTTCTGTCT
>CANRXD010000327.1 GCA_947643685.1 uncultured Clostridium sp.
AGGTGTTTGCCGGCCAGTGAGAATTTCACAATGAAATATTGTTAAAAACTAATAAAAACCTTGTTTGTTTTTGTACATAGAGTACGATATAATGAACTTGGAATTAAAAAGTTGAGCTGGCCGGCTAAACAATGTAGAAAGTGGGGAGTAAAAAAATGACAGTTTCATCTCTATTCAGCGATATGATTATAATCGCGCTCTTTATGTTGATCGGATTCTTTATTCGCGAGGCGGCGAAGCCGCTGCAGAAGTTGTTCCTGCCGGCATCTCTGATCGGAGGACTTGTGGCATTGGTTGCCGGACAGCAGGTGCTGGGACTGGTAACCATTCCGGAATCTTTTTCCAGCTTTTCCAATGTTCTGATCGCCCCGATTATGGCGGCACTGCTCTTCGGAGTAACGATTACAAAGAAAAAAGTTGTCGGTTACATGGATTATGTCTGTGTTGAGCAGGCAATTTATGCAATGCAGATGTGTCTGGGTGCAGGTCTTGGAGCGTTTCTCTGTGTATTCTGGCCGGGCCTTCCCATTGGCTGGGGCTCCATGGCACAGTTCGCCTTTCAGGGCGGCCACGGAAATGCCAGCGCGGCAGGCGCAACCTGGACAAGCCTTGGGGTTCCGGAAAACCTTTCCATCGGTATGGTATTGGCTACTTTTGGTCTGATTGTAGCCATGCTTATTGGCATGATTGTAGTAAATGTCGGTGTCCGCAGGGGCTGGGCAAAGTTTGTAAAGGATCCGCAGTCTCAGCCGGACTGGTATTACGGCGGAATTCTCCCGGAGGAGAAGAGGCAGCCCATCGGTAAGAGCGTTACCGCTTCCATCAGCATTAACCACATTGCTCTTCAGGGGTCCTGGCTGCTCTTCGCAGTATGGGCGGGCCGTATGTTCATGAAGGGACTGGCGATGGTATGGCCGGGGGCAAGCGCATTTCCGTCTGTGATTCAGGGTATTCTGGGCGGCGCCATTGTCTGGAACCTGGCCAGGGCAGTGAAGCTTGACCGCTATATTGATGTAAAAATTATCAAGCAGATCAGCAGCTTTTTACTTGAGGTCGTTGTACTTACTGCAATGGCAACCCTTGATATCGAGATGATTACCACTTACATTGTACCGATTGTTATTTTCACTCTGATTATCACTTTAATCACTGTTGCATTTGCCCTCGGTTTCTGTAAGCTTTTCTGCCGGGAAGAGTGGTTTGAAAAGGCGCTGATGGCCTATGGCGCGGGTACAGGAAATACAGCAACAGGACTGGCGCTGGTTCGCGCGGTTGACCCAGATTCTCAGTCCGCCGCTCCCGATAACCATGGAATTTACAGTGCGGTGATGTGCTGGAAGGAAGCGTTTGCAGGTCTTGTTCCCGTATGGATGATGGCAGGTCTTGGAATGACAATGGGAATCGGCGGCGTGATGTGCGTGATCTGCCTTGGCGTGGGCTTCATGCTCTTTGTACTGCCGAAGAAGAAAGCTGCTGCATAAGAGGGATAGAAGATATAAGCAGAAAGCTATAAAGGGTTTTAAACAGCCCGTCAGAAGAAATCAGTGATTTTGAAACGGCCGTTCAGTTGAAAGATACCGGACGGCCGCTTTTTATGCAATAGAAGAGTGCGTCCAACTGAATAAAAAGACTCCCTCAGGATCGCACTGCGGCGGAAAAGAAGATATGTTAAACCTGATTCTGCGGACGGATACGGGAAATGTTTTCAAAAACATCTTTTGTTATTGCAATGAAATCCTGTGCGTAAGTGGGAAGAAAGCGTTCTTTGTGATACGCAAGGACGAGGCGGTGCTGAACGATGGAGCCGTTTTGCATAAGCGGAAAAGCATTGGCATCCGGATACTCTTTTAAGAGAAGAGGAAGCCTCATCTGCGTACAAAAGAACGCACCATAGTTATAGGGGTAGAGGGTCAGCAAAAGCTCCGTGGTAGAGGATTCCAGAAAGATCTCGGGAGTCACCTTTGCCTCCTGGAAGCACTGGTCAATGGTTTTCCGAAGGCGCATGGAGGGCTTGAGAAGCAAAAACGGCATTTTGGAAAAACGGCGCAGGTCCACGCCGGAGAGAGAGCTGCATTTCACTTCGTTACAGGAATCCTGGAAATATTGTTTTAGCAGTTCATCGGAGCAGACCAGATAGATCTGATCGTTTAAGACCGTATGAATTTCCAGCTTCGGATTGTCCTGGTACATGATTCCAATGAACAGCTCCAGCTCCCCCTGAAAAAGCATTTCTTCCATATAATTGGAGTCCTCATTGATAAGCTCTACCTGGACGTGGGGCCATTTTTCATAAAAACGGGGCAGAATATCCGGCAGGCATATCTGACCGCGGTAGGTGGGAATGCCAATTTTGATATTTCCGGCATTTTTAAGTGAGATATCGCTCAGACGGTTTTGCAGCTCGTGCTCTTCCGCCAGGATTTTCACGGCAGTCTGAAAGAGCTGCTCTCCGGCGTAGGTGAGGGCAAGCTTCGGCTTACGGTAAAATAAAGTCACACCGTAATGCTGTTCCAGCCGCTGGATATGCTGGCTTAAATTCTGCTGGGAGATGTAAAGCCGCTGGGCAGTGTTTGTCACATGCAGCTCTTTGGCGAGCTCAACAAAATAATATAAACTGATAAGATTCATGAAAACTCCTCTGTATGTGAAAACGATCTGACTTTATTATAAAATGCATGTCAAAAATTGTAAATGATATACAAAAAAATATTGCCGAAGAGCGTATAAAATTCTATATGATATAACAGTTCACGGGGCGGGGAAAACCGAACGAAAACAGATGCCCCTGTGAATAGTAACGAACTGTTACATCTCACTGCGGGGAACCGACAGTATTCCTTGACATTATAAGAAAAGTATACTATTGTAGATATGGAAAATTCACAGTGCGCCTTTGAGGCCAGACAGAACAATCAGGCGCAGACAGGGGAACAGGAAATGGTAAATTTTGTCATTGCTTTAGAATGTTTTGGTATATGTCTGACCTTCGTGGCTCTGTTCCTTCTGCTGAACGGAGATGGTGCAAGGGAACAGAAGCTGCTGATTTTTATCATGTGC
>CANRXD010000328.1 GCA_947643685.1 uncultured Clostridium sp.
TTTCCATGCCCGCCTTCTGGTCAATCACGCTGAAAATGGCAGGAAATATTTGTATGATATTCTGGCAATAAAAAAAGAAACGAGCAGGCTGTAACAAAATGTACAGTGAAAACCCGTTTCTCTTATTATATTAATCCATTTTTTTCATTCTGTCAATCCCCCGATTCTAATTTTCCTGTGACAGTTCAGCCATAGTAACAGATACCCTCCAAACCGTTACCCAACATCTGCAATTTTTATTCACTAAAAGTGAACCCGCCACATTAAAGAATTTCTTTATAAACGCGGAGCACATTTTTGTAAAAAATTTTTTCAATTTCCTCCTCCGTAAACCGCTCGGCACGGAGTTTTTCTTCCAGAAGCGGCATTTTTGAAGCGTCTGTCAGCTCGCAGTAAACAGGGATTCCGTCAAAGTCGGAGCCCAGTCCCACACAGTCAATACCGCCCACCCTGACCATGTGACGGATATGGGCAACCACGGCATCCAGACCCGTCTTTAAGGACGCTCCCTCATTTTTTCCGTCTCTTAAAAAATCCGGAAAAAAATTCATTCCCATGACACCGCCCTTTTCGGCAATACCGCGGATCATCTCATCCGTTAAGTTTCTGACATGACCGCAGACAGCCCTGGCGTTGGAATGGCTGGCCACAAAGGGCTTTTTCGCATGGGAAATCACATCCAGGATTCCTCTGTCCCCCAGATGGGACACATCCACGATCATTCCCAGCCGTTCCATCTCCTCCAGAAACGAAAAGCCCAGTTCTGTCAGTCCTGATTCTGTTTCGGGAACAAGGGTATCCGCCACAAAGGAATTGTCATGGGTTTTTGTCGCCTTCCTCCGGTTGGGATATGCCAGCTCATTTGGGAAATTCCAGGTAAAGGTAAACATTCTGACACCCAGCTCATAGAAAATCCTTAAATACTCCGGTTTCCCCTCGCAGATGGCCCCCTCCTCCATGGTCAGCATCGCGGACATGCGGCCGTTCTTCCAGTTATTTTCCATGTCATCATAGCTTTTTACAATCCCGATCCGTTCCGGATATTTCCGCATTTCCGTAAAAAATACATCCGCCAGACGAAAGGCATATTCCGGCAGAGACATCACTCCCTTAAGATTCTCCATATGGGCGAATATGGCAAAATTCTGAACCAGGTAATCCCCCTGTTCCATCTTTTCCAGGTCAATGTCTAAATTATTTTTTAAAATCCCGCACTCTACTCCCGCACTCTTTTTTTCATAAATTTCTGAAATGGTATCACAGTGCATGTCTGCTACTTTCATAATGCATTTCTCCCCTTTCCTGTTACCATATTATAGTACCTATTTTGCCTTTTGTCACCCGGTTCTTCTTATTCGCTCCGCAAAGCGTCAATGGGATTTAATTTCGCCGCCCGGCTGGCCGGCATATATCCGAATACAAGACCGATTCCCACGGAAACCGTAAAGGAAATAAGGACCGCCGAAAACGTAGGCGGCGCATCAATGCCCATGAGCGTTCCGATCCCTGTGCTGGCCAGAGAGCCGATAAGAATTCCGATGATTCCGCCGATGGTACTGGTCACTGCCGCTTCAATAACAAACTGCTGCAAAATCACGCGTTTTTTCGCCCCCAGCGCCTTTCGGATTCCGATTTCCCTGGTCCGCTCTGTCACCGACACCAACATAATATTCATAACGCCGACACCTGCCACCAAAAGGGAGATTCCCGCAATGCCGCCTAACATCATGGACATCATGGCAATCTGCTCATTTAACGTATCCAGTAAGGAGCTCATGGCTGTCACAGAATACAGATTCTCATTCTTCATCTTATCATAAAAAAACTCCTTCAGTGCTTCCGTGCAGGAGTCCGTATCACTGATATCATAGGATGTGAAAATATAGTTGTTGATGACAGCATTCCTGGACATCTTCACGGCTCTGGAATAGGGAATCCACACAAAGTCATCTGTACAGCCGTCGTCAAAATCAGATGCGCTTTCGGTCTGCCTCTCCACCACACCTACAATGGTATAAGAATCTCCGTCCAGTTTTAAATCCTCACCCAGGGCGTTTTCCATGCTGTCAAACAGCTCTGATGCCACATAGGCGCCTATGACGGCCACCTTTCTTCTGGCCAGCATATCGGAATACAGAAGATTCCTTCCGTATGCCATCTCATAGCCTTTGATATCCAGGTATTCTTCACTGTATCCGCCCACAGTGGTGGAATCCATGGCATCGGAGCCATGCTTTACGGCGGCACTGACGGACACATTGGGCGTCATGCTCTCAAACAAATCTTTATGCTCCCCGTAAAACTCATAGACCTCATCCACATCAATGCTTCTGGAGGGAAGGGCCGTATATCTGGCCGTGATCTGGTTTACGCCCATGCTGGCGAAGCTTTCCACCATATAAGACATATATCCGTTGACAATGCTCACCAGGATAATGACGGAGGCCACACCGATGATGATTCCCAGCATGGTAAGAAAAGAGCGCATCTTGTTGCCCCAGATGCTTTTGATTGCCATTTTAAATGATTGCAGCATAGTCCTCCACGTCCCCGTCAAAATTGATTTTTCCGTCATGAATCCGCACCACACGTCTGGCCTCCCGTGCAATGGAGCTGTCATGAGTAATCATGACAATGGTGTTTCCCTCTCTGTTAAGCTTCTTTAAAAAATCCAGCACCTCGCGCCCGGTTTTGGAATCCAGCGCCCCGGTTGGCTCATCAGCAAGAATCAGAGAAGGATTTCCCGCCAGGGCCCTGGCAATGGACACCCTCTGCTGCTGGCCTCCGGAAAGCTGTTTGGGGAAATTTTTCCATTTTTCCCTGAGGCCCACCCGTTCCAGGGACTCCATGGCCCTTTCTCTTCTGTCCCAGGCATCCATTCCCGCATACAAAAGGGGAAGCTCCACATTTTCCAGAAGATTTAACCTGGGAAGCAGATTGTACTGCTGAAATACAAAACCAATCATGGTATTTCGGATCTCTGCAAGCTGGTTATCGCTCATGTCGCTGACATCCCGGCCGCCCAGATAATACTCTCCCCCGGTGGGAACGTCCA
>CANRXD010000329.1 GCA_947643685.1 uncultured Clostridium sp.
GAAATAGTTTATCAAATTGTTAGACATTTGTTAGGAATATCTGGTAAACTGTTTCTTATTAATACTGCTGAAAGATCAAGAATGCAAAGGAGTGCCTGCCTTATGTATAATCCACAGCTGGACACATTTCTCCATGTGGCGGACGCAGGCAGCTTTAACAAAGCTGCCGAGGAATCCTATATTACCCCTACTGCGGTCATCAAACAGATCAACCTTCTGGAGGCCTCTCTTGGCGTCAAATTATTTGAGAGGACTCACAGGGGGCTGATTTTGACAAAAGCAGGAAAATCCTTGTATCAGGATACGAAATATGTGATTCAGTATTGCCGGGATTCTGTCACAAGAGCGAAGAACGCCATGCAGGAGGATACCAAGGTGATCCGGATCGGCAGTTCCCCCATGACGCCGGCCCAGCTTCTTATGCAGCTGTGGCCTAAGATACAGACCCATTGTCCGGACATGAAATTCCAGATCATTCCGTTTGAGAATACGCCGGAAAACGCCAGGGAGATCCTGGGAAATTTAGGAAAGAACATTGATGTGGTGGGAGGGATTTTTGACGAATCCATGCTGGAGCTGCGGCGCTGCGCGGGATTGGAGCTGTCCCGTGAGCCCTTTTGCTGCGCGGTTTCCATTCACCACAGGCTTGCGGAAAAGGACAGGCTTAAGCCGGAAGACCTGTATGGGGAAAACCTGATGCTTATGCGCCGGGATTGGAGCCATTATGTGGACCGGCTTCGGGACGACATCTGGCAGAACCACAGCCGGATCCATATTGTGGACTTTGATTTTTACAGTATGGAGGCTTTTAACCGATGTGAGAACAGCAATGACGTTCTGCTTGCCATACCGGGATGGGCCAGCGTACATCCGCTTTTGAAGGTGATCCCGGTGGACTGGGAACACAGCATTCCCTTCGGCCTGCTCCATGCTCCCCAGCCTTCCGGGATTGTGAAACAGTTTCTGGAGGCAGTGAAGGCGGCGGTACAGTAATTTGTGTCTGCTTTACAGTACGGCCGGGAACGGAGGCATTCATCTCTGAGCTGAATGCAGGGGGAATGGATTAAGCAAATAAAAAATGATCAGGAAAGGAACCGAATACCGAAAGGTATTTTGGTTCTTTTTTTGTCCGGATTTTCTGAATCAAGTTATAACCATTGGGTATCAGCTGATGAACAAAGGGAGACTTCTCCTCAGGGTCCGCCTTATTTATAATTGATACATAGGTAATGGGGACGCAATAACAGGAAGGAATGGTGAAGGGTGAACAATTTTATTTTTGAAAACGGGACAAAGGTATTTTTCGGGAGAGGCTGTGTGAAAGAATACCTGGCCTGTCTCACAAAGGGATACGGGGATACGGTCATGCTTGCCTATGGAGGCGGTTCGGTCAAAAAGAACGGGGTCTATGATGAAGTGACTGCCATTTTAAATGGGGCGGGAAAAGAGATTGTGGAGTTTCCAGGCATAATGGCCAATGTCACCTATGCCAAAGTCCTGGAAGGAGCGGAAGTTGCCAGAAAACATCATGTGGGGCTGATCCTTGCTGTCGGCGGCGGTTCGGTGATGGACTGCTGCAAAGCAATCTCCATGACTGTCCGGTATGAGGGGAACCTATGGGAAAACTTCTGGGCAAGGCCCGGAATCTTTGACTTTGAGCCTTTGCCTCTTGGGGTGGTGGCTACGGCGGCGGGAAGTGGAAGCGAATGCAATGGAAGATCAGTCATTACCAATGAAGCGTTGATGGTGAAGACCGGGCGGGACTATCCTAAATGTAATCCGAAGTTCGCCCTCATGGACCCGGTTTATACTTACAGCATTCCCCAATTCCAGATGATATGCAACGGATTTGCCGTCCTTTCCCATATCATGGAGAGCTATCTTGGTGGGCCGGATGAGGACAATGTTTCGGACGACCTTGCCGTGGCTCTTATGAAAAACGTGATCCGCAGTCTTCGCAGAGCAGTCAGGAATCCGGAGGACTATACGGCCAGAGGCAATCTGATGTGGGCTGGGGCAATGGCGGAAAACCGAATCATCAGACTGGGAAAGCCCGACCATTTCCAGTGCCGTCAGATGGCGTATCAGCTTGAGGCGTACACGGGATGCAGTCACGGCGCCGGGCTGGCGGTGCTGCTGCCTGTGTACTGCCGCCACATTTATACGAGCGGGCTGGCGAAGTTTAAGCGGTTCGCTGTGGAAGTGTGGGGGATTACGCCTGGGGAAAAGACGGAGGAAGAAATTGCCTGTGCCGGAATTGACGGGCTGGCGGATTTTATCCGGGAGATTGGGCTGCCGACAGACTTGAGGGAATTGGGAGTTGATGAGAATACGGACTTAAGAGCCATTGCCGATTCCAGTGCCATGGTTTCCGGAAGCTGCACAAGATTGACACAAGAGGAAATCCTTAGAATATTCCAGGAGTGTTATGGGGAGGACTGCTGAAAAACGGCTGTTTTCGCATGATTGCCCCAATAGGAGTCCCGTGGTTTATACCGCAAGGTATATACTGGATAACGAATGGTGACTTCTGCGGATCATAAGTATCCTTTATAATAAAGACAGATGAAAAAGAGGAGGAATTTAATTATGAAAGCATTACTTGTAAACGGAAGCCCAAGGAGAAACGGATGTACTTACACGGCGCTGACGGAGCTGGCGAAGACCTTGGAGGCAGAGGGGATTGAGGCGGAGATCGTCCATGTGGGGAATAAAGACATCCGGGGCTGTATTGCCTGCCGGAAATGCCACAGTGAGGGGGAGCAGGGAGGCAAGTGCGTATTTAACGATATCGTCAACGAGATTGCCCCCAAGCTGGCGGAAGCGGACGCCTTTGTCATCGGCTCCCCGGTTTATTTCGCTTCTCCGGCAGGCGGGGCCGTATCTTTTATGGACCGTCTGTTCTTCAGCACCCTGAATATTGACAAGACCATGAAAGTAGGCGCGGCGGTGGTTTCCTGCCGTCGGGGCGGCAATACGGCTACCTTTGATATGTTAAACAAATACTTTACCATGTGCGGCATGCCTGTGGCCAGCAGCCAG
>CANRXD010000330.1 GCA_947643685.1 uncultured Clostridium sp.
AGAGGCTGCTGAGAAAATTGTAAGTGTCGGCGATGCCGTTGAACAGATTAAAAATGCTTTAAATTAGTGGAATGAAGTGGAAAAAGGTGTCTCCTTCCGGCGGCACCTTATTTTCCGTTCAGAGAAAAGAGGTGCAATGTGACAGAAAGAAACAGAGAACTGGAAGCAGTAATTGGATATTCCTTTGTAAATCCGGAGCTTTTGTCCCACGCCCTGACCCACAGTTCCTACGCCAATGAAAGGCACTGGGCCAAAACAAGGTGCAACGAGCGGCTGGAATTTTTGGGGGATGCGGTGCTTGAGGTGGTGACCAGTGAATTTTTATTCCGAAATTATCCGTCCATGCCGGAGGGAGAGATGACGAAGCTGCGGGCCAGTCTGGTATGTGAATCCACCCTTGCCTATTGTGCGGAGGCTTTTTCCCTTGGAAAGTATCTGCTCCTTGGAAAAGGAGAGGACATGACTGGAGGAAGAAAACGGCCGTCGGTGACTTCCGATGCCATGGAAGCAATGATTGGAGCCATTTATCTGGATGGTGGTCTTGCTAATGCAAAAGAGTTTATTTTCCGTTTTATTTTAAATGACATCGAACATAAACGGCTCTTTTATGATAGCAAAACTATCCTGCAGGAGCTGATACAGGCGGATTACAAAGAGGAGCTGACCTACGAGCTCATAAAGGAAGAGGGACCGGACCACGACAAGAGCTTTGAAGTCTGCGTGAAGCTGGGAGATCGTGAAATTGGCCGCGGTTTTGGGCGGACCAAAAAAGCAGCAGAGCAGCTTGCGGCCTACCATGGACTCTGTGAGCTGAAGAAATAGAAAAGGTGCAGCATGTATTTAAAGAGTATTGAGGTACAGGGATTCAAGTCCTTTGCCAATAAAATCCTGTTTGAGTTTCACAATGGAATCACGGGCATCGTCGGTCCCAACGGAAGCGGAAAGAGCAATGTCGCCGATGCGGTCCGCTGGGTCCTTGGAGAGCAGAAGGTGAAGCAGCTGCGAAGCTCCAGCATGCAGGATGTTATTTTTGCAGGTACGGAAACAAGAAAGCCTCAGGGCTTTGCCTATGTGGCTATTACCCTGGATAACTCCGATCACCAGTTAGCCATTGACTTTGACGAGGTAACCGTATCCCGACGGATTTACCGCTCCGGCGAGAGCGAATATCTGATGAATGGAAGCCCCTGCCGGTTAAAGGACATTAACGAGCTGTTTTATGATACCGGAATCGGAAAAGAGGGATATTCCATTATCGGGCAGGGGCAGATTGATAAAATCTTAAGCGGCCGTCCGGAGGAACGCAGGGAGCTTTTTGACGAGGCTGCGGGAATTGTGAAATTCAAACGAAGAAAAGCCATCGCTCAGAAAAAGTTGGAGGACGAAAAGCAGAATCTGGTCCGTGTAAGTGATATTTTAAGCGAGCTGGAAAAACAGGTGGGGCCGCTGGAGCGTCAGGCTGCCACTGCAAAGGAATATTTAAGACTCCGGGAGGAGCTTAAACATTATGATGTCAATTTGTTTCTGGCGGAAACCAGGGCTGTTCAGACCGTATTAAAAGAGCTTTCAGAAAAGGAAGCCATGGTCTCCGGGGACATGGAGGAATCCAGGATGAAAGCCGGGCAGATGAAGGAAGAATACGACAGGCTTTCGGAAGAAGTACAGAAACTGGACCAGGTTATCGCAGCAAAACAGGCGGCAGGAAATGAAGCCATGATGAATGCGAAAAATCTGGAGGGCAGAATCAATGTTTTAAATGAGCAGATCCGCACGGAAGAGATGAATGCGGAACACATGAAAAACAGAATAGCAGCCATCGACAGGGAAATGGCCGCAAAGGAAGAGGAAAAAAGGAAGGAACAGAAGGAAAAAGACGCCCTTCTGGGCCAGGGCCGGGAAATGAGCCAGGCCTTAGAGCAGGCAGAAAAAAATCTGTCCGATGCAGGAAACCGTGTGGCAGCCCTGGAGCAGTCCATGGAAGCAGGGAAATCCGCCCTCATTGAGGCGCTCAATGAAAAATCTTCTATTTCCGTAAAAAAACAGCGGTACGATACTCTGCTTGAGCAGGTACAGGTGCGAAGGTCCGAGGTGGCCCAGAAGCTTTTAAAGGTGAAGACCGATGAAGAGTCCTGGAATGTCCAGATTACGGAGCAGGAAGAGATTTTAAGGGCGCTGGGGCAATCCCTTAAGGAGCTTTTATGTGAGGCCGATGCTCTGGAGGCCGGAATGACAGCGGCCGATGAGGAGATCCGCCGTCTCAACAGAAATCTAAACAATACCCAGCAGGAATACCACACGACGTATACGAAGCTGGAATCCTTAAGAAATCTGGCGGAACGGTATGAGGGATATGGCAACAGTATCCGCCGGGTCATGGAATGCAGGGACCGGGTCCATGGAATTCACGGTGTGGTCGCGGATCTGATTGATGTTCCGAAGGAATATGAAATCGCCATTGAGACAGCCCTTGGAGGGAGCATTCAGAATGTAGTTACCGATTCTGAGGAAACTGCCAAGGCTTTAATCGAATATTTGAAGAAAAATAAATACGGACGGGCTACGTTTCTTCCTCTGACCAGTATTTCCGGCCGGGGGAGCTTTGAAGAGACACGGGCCTTAAAAGAGCCGGGGGCCATTGGTGTGGCGGCAGACCTGGTAAATGCGAAGAAAGAGTACAGCGGGCTTCTTCAGTATCTGTTAGGCCGTGTTCTGGTGGCCGATAATATCGACCATGCCATTGCCATCGCGAGAAAGTACCGTCATTCTGTCCGGATCGTGACGCTGGAGGGCGAGCTTTTGAATCCCGGCGGTTCTTTAAGCGGCGGCGCCTATAAAAATTCCAGCAATCTTCTTGGAAGAAAGCGGGAAATGGAGGAGCTGGAGGGCATATGTCAGAAAGCGCTCATCCGGGTGGACAAAATCCAGAAAGAACTTGTTTTAAGGGAGAAAGATCTGGAGGAAAAAACCAGCGCCCTCTCCGGAGTAAAAGAAAAAATCCAGGGAAAATATCTGGAGGAGAATACG
>CANRXD010000331.1 GCA_947643685.1 uncultured Clostridium sp.
TATTCTTTTCATCTGCCTGGGCTGCTTTCTGCAGTTTATGCTGATTGCCGTGAAAATGCAGGCCATGTTTTATAAGCTGATTGCCTTTGGACTTGGAACCATGTACATTACCCAGGTGTTCCTAACCATAGGCGGCGTTACCAAGTTCATCCCTTCCACGGGAGTGACTCTGCCCTTTGTCAGCTATGGCGGAAGTTCTGCCCTGTCCACATTTCTTGTGTTCAATATCATCCAGGGACTTTATATCTTAAAACGGGGAGAGGAGGAAGAGGATGAAGAAGGGGAAGCCTAATCCGAAGGCCAATAGAAACATCCTCTGGTTTGCTTACGGAGTCGTGGGAATATTTCTCTGTATGAGTCTGTACTTTGCATATTTCATTTTTGCTGAAAGTGAGGATACCATAAATAATCCCTATAATGCCAGAATAAACGGAATGGAGAAACGGGTGGTCCGGGGAAAAATACTTGCCGATGACGGAACCGTGCTGGCGGAAACCCTGGTATCTGAGGACGGAACGGAGACCAGAAGCTACCCAAAAGGGCAGCAGTACGCCCATGTGGTGGGATATTCTACCATGGGAAAGACGGGAATGGAATCCCTGGCCAATTTCTATCTGGTGAACTCCCATGTGAACCTGATGGAAAAAGTCATAAATGAGCTTTCCGATAAGAAAAACATAGGAGATAATGTGGTGACCACCTTAAATAATGAGCTTCAGACCATCGCATATGAGGCCCTGGGAGACAGGCGGGGAGCGGTGATTGCCATGGAACCGGATACAGGGAAAGTGCTGGCCATGGTATCAAAGCCGGCCTTTGATCCCAATACGGTGGCATCCCGGTGGGAGGAGCTGGTGAGCGGGGACGGTTCCGAGGCCCTTCTTTTAAACAGGGCAACCCAGGGGCTTTATCCGCCCGGCTCCACTTTTAAGATCATCACAGCTCTGGAGTATATGAGAGAGAATCAGGGAACCTATCCTGACTACCGCTTTTCCTGCGATGGTATTTATGAATATGAATCCTTTAAAATCCAGTGTTATCATAAAACTGCCCATGGAGACCAGGATTTCGGGCTGGCTTTTGCCAATTCCTGCAACGGAGCCTTCGCCTCTTTAGGACTTTCCCTGGATTTAAAGGAACTTAAGAACTTATCAGAGCAGCTTTTATTTAACAGGGAGCTGCCGGTTTCTCTTCCGTATAACAAGAGTATTTATCAGATGGAGGAGGATGCGGGCACCTGGGAGATTTTTCAGACAGTCATAGGTCAGGGAGGGACCCTTGTGACGCCCATGCACAATCTTTTAGTGATGTCGGCCGTTGCCAACGGCGGGATTCTTATGACTCCCTATTTCATTGACCATGTGGAAAATACAGGCGGACAGACTGTAAAGAAGTTTATGCCTTCTGTTTACGGAGAACTGATGGTGGCTAATGAATCCGCAGCTCTCACGGCGCTTTTAAAACAGGTGGTGACCGAGGGGACAGGTTCGGCTCTTCTGACGGACGCTTACACGGCGGCAGGAAAAACAGGATCCGCGGAGTTTGAGACAGGGAGAGAGACTCATGGCTGGTTTGTGGGATTTGCTCCGGCAGAAAATCCCCGGATTGCCGTCTGCGTAATTGTGGAGGAGGGCGGATCCGGAGGGCAGGCCGCGGCTCCCATCGCAAGAAAACTCTTTGACGCCTGGCTGACGCCGTAAAAGTTACGATTCGCGGGGCGGGAAAAATATATAACCTCAGAAGAAAATCGTATTTTCTTTTGGACAGTACCGTGCTACAATAAAAGAGCTGAGAAAGCGCACACTTTTTATGGGAAAGAGAGGCAGGAATGATGAGAATTTTAGTTACCGGAGGTGCCGGATACATTGGAAGCCATACATGCCTGGAGCTTTTAAACCAGGGGCATGAGGTCGTTGTTTTTGATAATTTAAGCAACGCTTCTGAAGAGTCCTTAAACAGGGTAAAAAAGCTTACCGGAAAGGATCTTGTCTTTTATAAAGCAGATATGCTGGACCGGGATGCCCTGGAGAAAATCTTTGAGAAGGAAAAAATTGATGCTGTGATTCACTTTGCAGGTTTAAAGGCCGTGGGTGAGTCCGTGGCCAAGCCTCTGGAATATTATTATAATAACATCACGGGAACCCTGGTTCTCTGTGATGTTATGAGAAAACACGGAGTAAAGAAGATAATCTTCAGTTCTTCCGCCACTGTTTATGGAGATCCGGCCTTTGTTCCGATTACGGAGGAATGCCCCAAGGGACAGTGTACAAACCCATACGGGCAGACCAAGAGCATGCTGGAGCAGATTCTTACGGATATCCAGAAGGCAGATCCGGAGTGGAGTGTAATCCTTCTGCGTTACTTTAACCCGGTTGGCGCCCATGAAAGCGGCATGATCGGGGAAGACCCGGCGGGAATTCCCAATAACCTGACTCCTTATATTACGCAGGTTGCCGTAGGGAAGCTGAAGGAGGTGGGCGTATTCGGAAACGATTATGACACGCCTGACGGAACCGGAGTCCGCGACTATATCCATGTGATGGACCTGGCAGAGGGGCATGTGAAGGCATTAAAGAAATTTGAGGACGCTCCGGCTGTATATATCTACAATCTGGGAACCGGACAGGGATACAGTGTCCTCGATATGATTCACGCTTTTTCCAGAGCCGTTGGAAAGGAAATTCCTTATGTGATTAAGCCGAGGCGTGCCGGTGATATTGCCGCCTGCTATGCGGACCCTGCAAAGGCCAAAAGAGAGCTGGGCTGGGAAGCTAAGAGGGGCATTGATGAGATGTGTGCCGACGGCTGGAGATGGCAGTCTCAGAATCCCAACGGTTACGGTTCGCAGAGCGGTGAAACCGGACGAAAACTGCCTTACAAGCAAGCCTGATGCCTGTTTTCGTTCGATTTTCCCCGTCCCGTGAACTGTTACAAGAGGTAAGTAACAGTTCAGCCTTGCATCTTCTTGCCCGCGTACCGCGGACAAGAAGCTCCGG
>CANRXD010000332.1 GCA_947643685.1 uncultured Clostridium sp.
ACATTAGCGCCGTCCATGGTCCCGATGGTCAGAGCGCCGTTTAACATGAATTTCATGTTTCCTGTACCGGACGCCTCCTTGCTGGCGGTGGAAATCTGCTCGCTCACATCGGCGGCGGCAAAAATCATCTCCGCATTGGATACGCAGTAGTCTTCAATAAACACAACTTTGATCTTTCCGCCAATGGACTTATCATTGTTCACCACGTCGGCAACTGCATTGATTAGCTTAATGGTCAGCTTTGCCCTCTTGTAGCCGGCGGCCGCCTTCGCGCCAAAAATAAAGGTACGCGGCACAATATCCATGTTGGGATTATCCTTTAACTGATTATAGAGGTACATCACATGAAGAATGTTCATAAGCTGGCGCTTATACTCGTGAAGTCTCTTAACCTGCACATCAAAAATAGAACGGGGATCCACATCAATTCCGTTGTGTTCTTTAATGTAAGCAGCCAGACGGATTTTATTCTGATATTTGATATTCATAAACTCCTGCTGGCACTTTTCATCATCCGCATAAACAGCCAGTTTTTTAATATGGGAAAGATCCGTAATCCACTCGTCTCCGATCTTATCGGTTACCCAGGCGGCAAGCTGCGGATTTCCATGGAGCAGGAACCGTCTCTGAGTGATGCCGTTGGTCTTATTATTGAACTTACCAGGCATCATTTCATAGAAATCTTTTAACTCCTGCGTCTTTAAGATCTCCGTGTGCAGCCTTGCAACGCCGTTTACAGAAAAACTTCCCACAATGGCAAGGTGGGCCATACGTACCTGTCCGTCATAAATAATGGCCATCTTTCTGATTTTCTCATTATCGCCCGGATATGCTTTCTTGATGCTTTCAATAAAGCGGCGGTTAATCTCTTCCACAATCTGGTAAATGCGCGGAAGAAGACGGGAGAACAGCTCAATGGGCCATTTCTCCAGAGCCTCGGACATGATGGTGTGGTTCGTGTACGCACAGGTCTTTGTGGTAATCTCCCATGCCTCATCCCAGTCCAGATTTTCCTCATCCAAAAGGACACGCATAAGCTCTGCCACGGCAACCGTGGGATGGGTGTCATTGAGTTGGAATACGGTCTTTTCATAAAATTTGTGAATGTCGTCATGACTTTCTTTATATTTCTTCACAGCACGCTGTACACTGGCAGAAATGAAGAAATACTGCTGTTTTAAGCGCAGTTCTTTGCCGGAGTAATGATTATCGTTGGGATAGAGAACTTCAACAATGGTCTTTGCCAGATTCTCCTGCTCAACGGCCTTCTGATAATCGCCCTTGTCAAATTCGCTTAAATTAAAGGTATTGACCGGCTGTGCATCCCAGATACGGAGAGAATTTACCATGTTGTTGTCATATCCCACAATGGGAATATCATAGGGAACCGCCATTACAGACTGATAGCCTTTCTGCACAAAACGGATTCTCTTTCCGTCCTGCTCGGTGTCCACATAGCCGCCGAATTTCACCTCTGTTGCATATTCGGCACGGCGGATTTCAAAAGGATAACCGTCCTTCAGCCACTCATCCGGAACCTCGATCTGGAAACCGTCGCGAATCTGCTGTTTAAACATGCCATAGCGGTAACGGATACCACAGCCGTATGCCGGATATCCCAGGGTAGCCAGGGAGTCAAGGAAACAGGCAGCCAGGCGCCCAAGACCTCCGTTGCCAAGAGCCGGGTCTCTCTCCTGATCCTCAATGGCGTTCAAATCAAAGCCCAGCTCCTTTAAGGCCTCAGAAATTTCTTTCTGGGCACAGAGACTTATGATATTATTGCCAAGGAAACGTCCTGTTAAAAATTCCATGGACATATAATATACGATTTTGGCATCCTGTTTCTCATATTCCTTATGGGTCGCAATCCAGCGGTCGATGATTTCGTTCTTCACAGCCAGAGCCACTGCCTGATAAACCTGTCCCGGTGTGGCCTCATCGATGGTTTTTCTGTAAGCACTTTTTAAGTTGTAAATGACTGCTTTCTTAAAATCCTCTTTATTAATGGTATGGTTCACTTTACTGCCCCTCCTTCAATCTTATTTCGTCACCTTGGCAACGCCAAGAATCACGTCTTCTCCATTAATGTTCCATTCCTTGCTGTATCCGGTCATCTGTCCGAGACTAATACTGTCTGCCAGGACCTCTTCCTTTAAATGATCCGCATAATTCTTGATGATTCCGGCAATCTTTTCATTCTTATCCGCATAAACATAAATATGATCCATGACTTCAAAGCCGGCTTCCTTTCTCATTGTCTGAATCTTGCTGACCAGTTCTCTGTAAAATCCCTCTTCCAGAAGTTCAGGAGTCATTCTTGTATCCAGAACCACAGTGACAGTATTGTCCCCTTCTGAAACATAACCTTCCGTCTGAGCCATATCAATTAACAGATCTTCCCTGGTGAGAACCACTTCTGTTCCGTCAAAGTCAAAGGTCAGAGCACCCTTCTCATTTAAGGTATCCATGGCGGCATTTCCGTCCAGCTCCGTAAGAGCCTTTCGGATGTTTCCAAGCTGTTTCCCGTATTTCGGTCCAACCGTCTTAAGCTGCGGCTTGAAGGTATAGGAAGTAAATTCCCGGACATCATCCGTAAATTCCACACTCTTTACATTGAGCTCATCCTCAATAATCTCCTGGTAGAATCCCGGAAGCTCCTCCGGCGCCTTTACAAACATTCTTGCAATGGGCTGGCGGTTCTTGATGTTCGCCGTATTTCTGGCGGCGCGGCCCATAACCACAATTTTTAAGACCTCATCCATCTTCGTTTCCAGTTCAGAGTCAATCCAGGCCTCTTTCACTTCCGGAAAATCACACAGGTGGATGCTCTCCGGGGCGGCGGTATCGATGGATTTTACCAGATTCAGATAAATTTCCTCGGTCATGAACGGAATCATGGGGGCTGCAGCCTTGGAAATATCTACCAGAGCGGTATATAAGGTCATATAGGCATTGATCTTATCCGGCTCCATTCCCTTTGCCCAGA
>CANRXD010000333.1 GCA_947643685.1 uncultured Clostridium sp.
GCGTGTATCAAGCAGCAGATTTTCTATGGAATCCAGATCGGGGACACGGAAAAAGTGGAGCAGTTTGTGGAGCAGGGGCTTAAGTGCCCGGCAGGAAGCAAAAAAGAAGAATATGCAACGCTTATGCGGTTAAAGGGACTCTGTTACATGCAGAAGGGAAGGTATGATATGGCGGAAACCATGCTGTTACAGTCCTTAAGCCTGTTCCAGAGTCTGAATCATGAAAGCTATGGCGCGGGAACTGCCGCCTGCTACAATTACCTGGGTGATCTGTACCGGCAACAGGGATTTTATGATGAGGCCATGGCTTATTACGGGCGGGCCCAGTCTGTGGGCGAGGGGGTCACAAGGACTAATGGAATGGGACAGATTTACTCCAACATCGGGCAGATGTATTATCTGCGGGGGCAGTTTCAGGAGGCCCTGGAATATCTGGAAAAGGCCAGGGACTGTCTGGAAAAGAACCGGTACCGGTGGGGACTGGAACGGACGGAAGGGTATCTGGCGCTGGTCTGTCTGAAAATGGGAGAGGAGAAGAGGGCCAGAAGGCATTATGAGAAGGGAAAAGAAATTTCTGTGAAAATCAGGAATCCGGAAACCGGCCGTCTGCTGGCGGAAGTGGAACGGCAATTAAATAAACTGCCATATTAGCATGCTAAAGCAAAAGAGTAAGAAAGCATAAGCCTGATTGGACAAATAATCAGTTTTATGGCTCGTATTTGACGCTTTTTTGACGTTTTTGACGTATAATAAAGACAAAAATTGTAGCAGGGAAAATGCAAAGGAGAGAGTAATATGCAAAACGTTGTGATTACGGGCCATGATCTTACGGTCGAAGAAATTATCGCCGTCTGCCGCGGGGGTGCAGAGGTGGTTCTGTCTGAGGGAAGCCGTAAAAAAATTCTGGAATCCAGACAGGTGGTGGAAGATCTGGTGGCTGAAAGAAAGGTGGTTTATGGAATTACCACTGGATTCGGAAAATTCAGCGATGTGGTCATTTCCCAGGATGAATGTAAGCTGCTTCAGAAAAATCTGATTATTACCCATGCCGTAGGTGCGGGAAGTCCGTTTGCAAAGGACATTACGAGAGGAATTCTGCTGCTCCGTATCAACAATCTGTCAAATGGTTTTTCCGGAATCCGTCTGGAAACCATCGAGACCATGATTGCCATGTTAAATAAGGGTGTGATTCCGTTTATTCCGGAAAAGGGTTCCCTGGGTGCGTCCGGAGACCTGGCTCCCTTATCTCATATGGTTCTTCCGATGATCGGTCTGGGTATGGCCTGGTATGAAGGGGAGCTGCTTCCCGGCGCAGAGGCAATGAAGCGGGCCGGGATTCCGGCGATCGAGCTTTCCGCAAAAGAGGGGCTGGCTTTAAATAACGGAACTCAGGCGATGACCTCCGTTGGAGCTCATGCCCTTAACGATGCGATTACTTTGTTAAAAGCAGCAGATATTGCGGCCGCTTTATCCTTTGAGGCGCAGAATGGCGTGGTGGATGCCCTGGATCCGAGAGTCCATCAGGTGCGGCCCCATGCAGGACAGATGGCGACAGCAAGAAATTTGCTGAAGCTTCTGGAGGGAAGTAAAAACGCGACACGTCAGGGTGAAATCCGCGTACAGGATGCCTATTCCCTGCGCTGCTGCCCGCAGATTCACGGTGCCAGTAAGGATGCGGTGAATTACGTAAAAGGCCGTGTGGATATTGAGATCAACTCCGTTACGGATAACCCGCTGATCTTCAAAGAGGACAGAAGCGGAATTTCCGGCGGCAATTTCCACGGACAGCCCATGGCTTTGAGCTTTGACTTTTTAAAGATTGCGGAGTCCGAGCTGGCAGACGTTTCTGAGCGGAGAATTGAGCGCCTTGTGAATCCGGCTTACAGCGGGCTTCCGGCATTCTTAACGCCCAACGGCGGTGTAAATTCCGGCTTTATGATTGTACAGTATTCCGCCGCCGCGCTGGTTTCCGAAAATAAGGTTCTGGCACATCCGGCCAGCGTGGACAGCATTCCTTCCTCCGCCGGACAGGAAGATCATGTAAGCATGGGCACCATCGCGGCAAGACAGGCGGGAGAGATCGGACGCAATGTGCGCCGTGTCCTGGCCATGGAGCTTATGGTTGCATGCCAGGGGATTGATATGAGGGGAAATAAGGGCCTTGGTAAGGGAACTCAGGCGGCCTACGATCTGGTAAGAAGCCATGTGGCACGTCTGGATGAGGACCGCGAGCTGTACGAGGATATCAATTACTGTGAAAAAATCATTGAGGATGGATCTCTGGTGCGTGCGGTAGAAGAAGCGCTGGGAGAGGCCATTGAATTCTAAAGCGAGGCTTTCATGGCAGACTATCAGATCAGAAAAATAGAAGAGAGCGAATACCATATTTCCGCCTGGAGCGGAGGTATGACCACGGAACTGTGTCTTTCCCCAGAAGAAGGCAGTTATGCACAGCGGAACTTTTTATGGCGTTTGAGTTCTGCAACCGTAGTCCTTCCGGAAAGCACTTTTACGGCTCTTCCGGATTATGAAAGAATTATTATGACCCTGGAAGGGGAGCTTGACTTATCCCATAATGGAGGGGAATGGCTTCATCTGAAAGAATTCATGCCTCACCGGTTTGATGGCGGAGATTTGACAGTCAGCAGAGGAAAAGTTACAGATTTTAACCTGATGTTAAAGAAAGGCTGTTGTACAGGAGATATGAGCCCTCTTCTTATGAAAAACGGGGAAAGAATGGAAACCGGAAAAGACCCGTGCCCCGGACTGCAGGATGGATTTGGGGAGCATATCCTTTACTGCCATAAAGGGCGGATGACTGTCTGTACAGAGGCCGGAGAAACCCTTGGGCTGAAAGGCGGACAGACACTTTGGGCTTTTGGGGATTTTACCGGGGCAAAGTGGGTATTCCAGGCAGAAAGCAGTGTAAAAGCGGTGCTTGTTCCGGTGAAAAAGATTATGCATGGTGGTTTATTATGCAGTAAC
>CANRXD010000334.1 GCA_947643685.1 uncultured Clostridium sp.
ACCCGTTTGCGGAGAAGGGTGGTATCCACAGAGTCCTCATAAATATCTTCACCATCCAACAGAATATTTCCCTGAATCCGCACATTTTTCACCAGATCATTCATCCGGTTCAAACACTTTAAAAATGTGGATTTTCCGCATCCTGACGGCCCTATGAGGGCCGTAACTGTGTTTGACCTTATTGCCATATCTATATTTTTAAGGGCATGGGTTTCACCGTAAAATAAATTCAGTCCCTTTACCTGAATTTTATTATTTTCCATTATTTTCTCTCCTTCCTGCCCTCCACTCCAAACCTTACCGCAACATATCTGGTCAGAAAATTCATAAGCAGTACCAGAATTAAAAGTACACTGGCGATGGCGAAAGCCACATCATATTTTCCTTTTGCCATCTGTAAGTACAGCTCGATGGTCATGGTTCCTCCGGATTCAAACACCTTTTTCACCAATCCCATACCAGGCCCCGGAAGGTAGAAACCGCTTCCGGCGGTGAACAGAAGAGCTGCTGACTCTCCCACAATCCGCCCCACAGCCAGGATAATTCCTGTAAGGATTCCCGGCATGGCGCCGGGAATCAGAATGGTACGTATCATATACCATTTGGCGGCGCCCATTCCCAAGGCCCCGCTCCGGTAATTCTCCGGCACGGTCCGGAGCGCTTCCTGGGTGTTTCTGGCAATCAGAGGAAGTACCATGAGCATCAGTGTAAAAGCGCCTGTAAGCATGGAATATCCCAACCCCAGTACCTCTCCGAAAAACACATTTCCAAAAAGCCCAAACAGAATGGAGGGAATTCCGGTCAGCGTTTCCATGGTAAACTCGATCATTGATACCAGCTTTCCTGGTCTGGCATACTCATTTAAGTAGATGGCGCTTCCTACCCCCGCAGGGATGGCAGCCGCCAGTGTCAAAACCACAATATAAAGAGTATTGACAATGTTTCCTGCGATTCCCATAACTCCCCTGGTGGGGCTTTGTACTGTGACTAAAAAATCCAGACTTACATTTCGGATTCCCCGGTAAAAAACATAGCCGATGATACCCACCAGAATCGTCACAGAGAAAAGGGCTGAAAAACCGATAAGTGCTGTCAGAATACGGTCTGTTGATTTTCTCCGGCTCATCCTTTTTTCTCCTTCCCTTTAAGAATCTTAGTCAGTGTAATATTGATGAACATAATGAATACAAAAAGTACCAGCCCTATGGTAAACAATACCTGTCTGTGGAGGCCTGAGGCATAGCCCATCTCTGCCACAATGGCCGTGGTGAGAAAGCGGACAGAATGAAAGGGAAGCGGAAAGTTCACGGAACTTCCAGATACCAGTGTAATAGCCATGGCCTCTCCGATGGCCCGTCCTGTTCCCAGGACTACTGCTGCCGCGATTCCGGATTTTGCAGAAGGAAGTGTCACCTTAAAAATCGTTTGAACGGGGGTGGCCCCCAAAGCCAGAGATGCCGCTCTTTGGGAAGCAGGGACCGCATGGAGCGCAGATGCGCTGACGCTTATGACAGTGGGAAGAATCATAATGGCCAGTACAATTACTGCCGAAATCAGGTTGGCGCCTCCCGTGAACTGGTGGTCCGGGGAATTTGCAAAAATCTTTAACTCCAGTTGATACATAACGGGATTTAAAAGATAGATTCCCAACAGGCCATAAATCACGGATGGGATTCCCGCCAGAAGCTCCACTGCCGGCTTTACCAGAGCCGACAGAGTTTTAGAAGCGGTCTCTTCAATAAAAACCGCAGTCAGAATTCCCACGGGAGCTCCCAAAAGAACAGCGGCAGCCGTTCCGATTATGGAGGTCAGAATAACAAACAGGATTCCAAAGGACGGCTCCGCTGCTGTCGGCTGCCATGAAGTTCCAAAAAGGAGCCCGGTGAGTCCTGTCCGGAACAGGGCCGGAATTCCGTTGAGCAGCATATATACCGTTATGGAGGCCACAGCTAAAACTGCGATGAAACCGCATGCCGTGAAAGTCCATTCTGCTGTCTTCTCTGTCAAATACCGTTTCTTTTTATTTTCAGTCATATAATTTCCAGTCATAACTTCTCTCCCGGTTACCTGTCTAATTTACAGGAATCAGCCCCACACTGGCTGCCAGATTCTGTCCGTCTTCCGAGTAAATGTACCGGAACAGTTCCTGTACCAGCTCATTCTGTGCGGAAATCTCACCCTTTGTAGCCATTACAAAAGGACGGCTCAGGAAATAAGTTCCTGCTTTGATGTTCTCTGCTGTGGGCTCTGCGCCATCCAGCTTCACTGCGATAATGCTCTCATCCACTGCATCAAGAGAAACATATCCGATAGCTCCGGGTGTGGAGGCAACCTTTGCCATTACTGCCCCGGTACTATCCAGCTCATTGGCATATACACAGGCATCCTCAACTTTTAAAATCTCCTCAAAGGCTCCTCTGGTACCGGAACCGGCTTCGCGTCCAACCACTACAATCGGCATGTTTTCGCCGCCGACTTCACTCCAGTTTTTAATTTTTCCTGTATAAATTCCTGTAAGCTGCTCCTTCGTGAGATCACTGACCGTATTCTTTGCATCAACGGCAATGGCAATTCCATCAATGGCTACGATATTTTCGACTGCTCCGCCTGATTTTTCTTCTTCCTTTAAGTTTCTGGATGAGTTTCCCACATCACATTTACCGGAAAGTACAGACTCCACTCCGGCAGAAGAACCGGTGAATTCCACAGTTATATTTACATCCGGATACTTTTCACGAAAGCTCTCACAAAGAGCATTGGCAAACTTCTCCATGGATGTGGAACCTGACATGGAAATAGTTCCTGCTTCGTTTTTGCTGCACCCCGCCAGGATCCCGGCTATTACCATAAATGCATATGCTCCCACAAACAAACCATCTTTTTTCATAAATAAATCCTCCTCATATATCTTTTATTTCCTTGTAACAGTTCAGCCTTGCGAAGATTTCGGGTAAAAAAAGCGTTGAAAACTTGTTTTC
>CANRXD010000335.1 GCA_947643685.1 uncultured Clostridium sp.
ACAACAATTTTATTGTTATGAATCTGGAGAAATCCTTAAAATTCTACGAGGAGGCCCTGGGGCTTAAGGAGGTGCGCCGTAAAGAGGCCGAAGATGGAAGTTTTATTATCGTTTATCTCGGAGATGGTGAGACACCTCATAAGCTGGAGCTTACATGGCTTCGCGACTGGGAAAAGGACCATTATGATCTGGGCGACAATGAGTTCCATCTGGCATTTACCGTAGATGATTTTGAGGCGGCCCATGCAAAGCATAAGGAGATGGGATGCATTTGTTTTGAAAATGAAAAAATGGGGATCTATTTTATCACGGATCCCGATGATTACTGGCTGGAGGTTGTTCCGGTAAGAAAATAAACAGCCGGAAAGTAAATGACCAGAAGATACACGGCCTGAAAGGGGGCATACCAGAATATGAAACATCCAGTGGAAGATATAGAGTATGCGGAGTATTTGTTTGACCGTTTTTACAGTATAGGAAGCACAGAAAACGGAGGCGTTACGAGACTTGGCTACACAGAGGTGGAGGATGAGATGCATAAGGCCTTTGTGGAGCTGGGAGCGGAAAAAGGGTATAAGAGTTATGCCGACGAGGTGGGGAATACCTATCTTTATAATGAAGACTGTAAGGAAGATGAGGATGGAGAGTATTATCTGATTGGTTCCCACCTGGATTCCGTGGTGGAAGGCGGCCGTTATGACGGCGTTGGCGGAATCATTACAGGCCTTTTGCTGTTGGAATGGGCAAAGCGGGACGGCCTTTCCATTCCCATCCGCGTGGGAGCCATGCGCTGTGAGGAATCCAGCAATTTCGGCCGCAGCACCATTGGCAGCGGACTGATAACCAAAGAGGTTTATAAGCATGATATCGGTGAGGCCGTAAACCGGGAGGGCGTGACCCTGCGGGAGATCTTTAAGAAACGGGGATACAGCCTGGAGCCCCGGCGAATCCAGGGCGTGAAGGAATATATTGAACTCCATATCGAGCAGGGGAAGGTTCTGGAGGAGTACGAGGACGCAGTGGGAATTGTCCAGACCATCGCAGGCCCCAGAAGATTTTTGGTTCATATCAAAGGAAATGCAGAGCACTCCGGCGCCACACCCATGGGAATGCGGACAGACGCCCTCTGTGCGGCTGCGGAAATTATTCTGGAAGTAGAAGAAATCGGTAAATCCGAGTCTCTGTATCAGTCGGTGGCCACAGTCGGCACCGTCAAGGTAGGCCCCAACGCCCTCAACGTGATTCCCGGAGAGGTCATCCTGGGCGTGGACATGAGAGGCATTGACTCCAGCAGCCTGGACCGCATGGAGACACGGCTAAAGTCTGCCTGTAAGAAGATATGTGAAAAGCGGAAAGTGAAATATTACCGGGAAAAGACTTCGGATATTCCGCCCATCGGCATGTCCGCGGATTTGCAGCAGAAACTCCTGGCAGCAGCAAAAAAGCTGAGAATTCCCCACCGCTCCATGATCAGCGGCGCCGGACACGATGCCATGTCCTTTGCCAATATCTGTGAGACGGCCATGGTTTTCATTCCCTGTGCCAAAGGAATCAGCCATAATAAAAAGGAGTTTGCCACCATTGAGTCCATCTGTGATGGCGCAAAGGTGATTTACGAACACTTCAAGGAGGAAATGGAAGAATGATTTTAATAAAAGACGGACGAATTGTGGATCCCAAACGAGGCGTGGATGATGTTCTGGACATTGTCATAGACGGCGGAAAGATTAAAAAAATCGGTAAATATCAGAGAAGTGACGAGTATGAGAGAATCATCGAGGCCAGGGGATTTGTGGTTGGCCCGGGACTGATAGATGTTCATGTACATTTCCGCGATCCGGGACTTACATATAAAGAAGATATTCAGACAGGAGCCGCCGCCGCGAAAAAAGGCGGGTTCACCACGGTGGTTACCATGGCCAATACAAAGCCCCCGGTGGACAGCGTGGAGACGGTGAAATATGTTCTGGAAGAGGGGAAGAAAACGGGGATCCATGTACTCCCGGCCGCCTGCATTTCCGTTGGAATGAAGGGTCAGGAGCTGACAGATATGGAGGCGCTTTTTGCGGCGGGCGCTGTGGGCTTTACGGATGACGGGATCCCGTTGATGGACCAGAAGCTGGTGCGGCAGGCCATGTTAAAGGCAAAGGAGCTGAATGTTCCCTTAAGCTTCCACGAAGAAGATCCGGCTTTCATTACAGAAAATGGAATCAACGCGGGAGAATCCGCAAAGAAACTGGGAATTACCGGCTCTCCGGCGTTGGCTGAAGATGCGCTGGTGGCCCGTGACTGTATGCTGGCATTACATACAGGCGCGTCCGTAAATATTCAGCATATCAGTTCTGCAAACTCCGTAAAAATGGTAAAGCTTGCCAAGGAATTGGGAGCCAATGTGACCGCAGAGGTTACCCCTCATCACTTTTCCCTGGATGAAAGCTCCGTTCTGGAGCATGGAGCCATGGCGAAGATGAATCCGCCGTTACGCACAGTTCAGGACAGATATGGAATCATTGAAGGAATTAAGGACGGTTCCATTGACATGATCGCCACAGACCATGCGCCTCACAGCGCGGAGGAAAAAGCCGTGGAGCCCATGTGGAAAGCCCCCAGTGGCATCATCGGCCTGGAGACTGCCCTTGGCCTGGCTGTGACGAAGCTGGTACGGAAGGGACACCTGACCATGGTGCAGTTAATGGAAAAAATGAGCCTGAATCCCGCAAAGCTGTACCATTTCGATAAGGGCTATATTGATGAAGGGGCAGACGCGGATCTGGTAATTTTCGATGAAAATGAAAGCTGGGTTGTGACCGAAGAGGAAATTGCGTCAAAAGCACATAATACTCCATTTATTGGAACAAAACTGTATGGGCGTGTAAAATATACGATCTGCGGCGGAGAAATTGTATACGAGGACCGACAGCGTTACTGTTCACTCCATGACTAATCACTCCGCTGATTAGTCATGAGCCAATACC
>CANRXD010000336.1 GCA_947643685.1 uncultured Clostridium sp.
CCGCAGGCGATTTCAAATGGGCATATGCTGTTACGTTCACAGGGCACCTGTGAACGTAACAACAAGCTGTAACAGTTCAGCCTTGCATCTTCTTGCCCGCGTACCGCGGACAAGAAGCTCTTTCTTATAAGACAAAAAAGCGTGCAGTCTTCACGATTACACGCTTTTCCCACTATATACAGCACATAAGCTCCCGGGGGGACTCGAACCCCCGACCCACGCATTACGAATGCGTTGCTCTACCGACTGAGCCACGGAAGCATCCAGTAAAAATGCTGCTGCATCTATTGCAGCAGCAAATGACCTGTCCGGGAATCGAACCCGGGTTTACGCCGTGAGAGGGCGTCGTCTTGACCGCTTGACCATCAGGCCGTAATAAATAATTCTTCCCAATCGAGGCGACAAGATTCGAACTTGCGGCCTCTGCGTCCCGAACGCAGCGCTCTACCAAACTGAGCCACGCCTCGATTACCTTTGGTAGTATAATATAAAAAGAAGAAAATGTCAATGATATTTTTTAAACTTTTTTTACTTCTCCACGGCGGAAAAACCCAGATCGTCTAAAATCTCAACGGCCTTTTTCTCACAATCCGCACCGCCTTCAACGGCAACGGTTTTTGTCGCCAGATCCACCTTATGCTCAATGGAAGCCCCCTCCAGAGCCTTATGAATCCTCGCCACACAACCTTCACACATCATCTCTTCACACGTATAAGTTTTCATGTTTTTTGTTCTCCTTTACATCATTTTTTTTATAGTCTCGCAAAGCTCCGCGATGGCCTCGTCCTCTTTGCCGTTTTTAATGTCCTCCACCACACAGGTTCTGATGTGATTGGACAGAAGTACCTTACAAAAGCCGTTCAGTGCCGACTGGATTGCCGATACCTGCACCAGAATATCCGTACAGTACCGTTCCTCCTGTACCATGGCTTTAATGCCGCGTACCTGGCCTTCGATGCGGTTCAAACGGTTCAGCAGATCCTTTTCTTCTTTCGGATCGCGGTGTTTGTGCCTGCACTGGCATTCATCTCCACTGGTGTTTTGTTCCATCCTGTTATCTTCCAACTTTTATGTTTTCCTCCTCATCCCAGTTTCAGTTTTCTAAGCCTCAGAGCATTTCCAACCACGCACACAGAACTTAAGGACATGGCAAATCCTCCAATCATGGGGCTTAAAAGAGGACCTCCAAACAGATGAAGCACTCCGGCCGCCACAGGGATTCCCAGTGAATTGTAGAAAAAGGCCCAGAACAGGTTCTGCTTTACATTCCGGATCGTGGCACGGCTTAATTTAACGGCCCTGCACACATCCATAAGATCCGATTTCATCAAAACCATATCTCCGGATTCCAGGGCAATATCACTTCCGGAGCCAATGGCCACTCCCAGGTCCGCCTGGATGAGAGCCGGTGCGTCGTTGATACCGTCTCCCACCATCATAACAGTTTTTCCCTTTGCCTGCAAGTCGGAAATCACGTTCATCTTCTGGTCCGGCAACACATCCGCGATCACATGGTCAATATGCGCCTGCTTTCCGATATATTCCGCCGTTCTTTTATTATCTCCTGTCAGCATGCAGACATAAAGTCCCAGTTTCTTTAATTCATCAACGGCGGAAATACTGGTCGCCTTTATGGTATCGGCCACACCGATAATTCCAGCGGCCTTTTTATCCACCAGAACAAACATAGGCGTTTTGCCCTGAGCGCTCATTTTTTCTGCCGCTTCAAAATATGGCCCGAAGGCCTCCACTGCTCCCCGGCTCTCCAGAAGACGGCGGTTTCCGATGGCAACATTCTTTCCCTCCAGTGCTGCAACAATGCCCTGTCCCGTCACACTTTCAAATCCTCCGGCGGAAAGCTCATAGAGAGACAGCTTTTTTTCATCGGCATACTCCACAATGGCTGCCCCCAGAGGATGCTCCGATGCCTTTTCACAGCTTGCGGCAATTTTTATAAGCTCATCCTCTGTCATTCCTTCTGCCGGAACAATATCGGTTACTTTCGGTTTCCCTTCTGTTATGGTTCCCGTCTTGTCAAACACAACCGTATCCACCTTCTGGCCGATTTCCAGCGCTTCGCCGCTCTTAATAAGAATTCCGTGCCCCGCTCCCACGCCGGTTCCCACCATGATAGCCGTAGGCGTTGCCAGTCCCAAAGCACAGGGGCAGGCAATGACCAGGACGGATACAAAAATTGTGAGCACGAAAGAAATGTCCTGACCGCCCGCAATCCACCACAGAAGGGCAGCCACAGCGGCAATTGCCATAACCGTGGGAACGAAAATTCCGGCCACCCTGTCCGCCAGCTTGGAAATGGGTGCTTTTTTGCCCTGAGCATCCTCCATCATGCGGACAATCCTGGAGAGAGTGGTATCCTGCCCCACTCTTGTGACCTTTATTTCCATAGCTCCGTTGTAGTTGACGCTTCCTCCAATCAGCTCGTCCCCGGGCTCCTTTTCCACAGGAATGCTCTCTCCGGTCAGCATGGATTCGTCCACGCTGCTGCTTCCTTCCACCACAATACCATCCAGGGGTACCCGGCTGCCGGGCTTTATGAGAATGTGCTGACCTGCGGCGACGGTATCGGTGGCCACTTCATGCTCTGTTCCGTTTTCCAGAAGAATGGCCGTATCCGGCGCCAGCTCCATAAGTTTACGGATCGCCTCGGAAGTCTTTCCCTTGCTGCGGCCCTCCATGTATTTCCCGACCATGACCAGAGTTACCACAACAGCAGCCGACTCATAGTAGAGCTCATGGGCCGCCATGGGATTGGAAAATACCTGTACGGTTTTCACGAGGCTGTACAGAAACGCGCTTCCCGTACCTACGGCCACCAGAGAATCCATGTTGGGGTTTCCTTTTACAAGGGCCTTTAAGCCTCCGGTATAAAACTTCTGTCCCGCAATAAGAACAGGAATGGTTAAAAATAATTGAATCAGTGTGAAGTTCACGGGATTTTCATGCATGTCG
>CANRXD010000337.1 GCA_947643685.1 uncultured Clostridium sp.
GCTTCTTTTTCTTCTTTCCTATTTTAATATTGCCGCCCATTTCACAGTTTTGGACGGTCCGGCAGATCATGTTTCCTGTGCTCATCTTTTCCGGAACTACATCTGGCTGCGGCTGATGCCAAAATCCCCCAGCTTTCTGCTGTCAAAATATGGGAATGCATCCACAGCATCCAGAATATCCCGAAAATCTTCCCGCGGCGCCAGGTCAATATACCGTTTTAAAAGCTCTGTCTCCTCTTTTTTATACCGGCCATAAAAAATATCGTACAGGTTATGCCCCCTTAGATGAATCCTGATCTCCTCCATATACCAACGCACATCTTCAGGGGATTCAAGGTCCCGGCCAATGACCTTCTTAAGTCTCTTTCCGCTCTTTAAACGGCACAGGTATTCGTTCCATTTGTCAAACAAAATCTGATAGAATTCCTCTTCATTTTTCACGATTCCAAGCTGTTCCATCACTTTTGGATTGAGAAAATAATTCTCAAAGGAGTAGTATTTCAGAATCAGCACATTTCGCCTCGTCACCCTCGGAAGCCTGTCCACATCCTCGGCATTCCTTTCTTCGTAGTACCTGCAAAGCTGCCTGGCCAGCTCCTCCGCATCCAGCCCGTCCCCGTCCCGGATCATAAGAAACTGATCTTTTATGTAGACCTGATTCATGTATTTTAAGTTGGCATAGGTCTTAATATTGGTACAGCTGTTAGTTGTAAGGATAGAAATACGCTGCAAACGTCCTTTTTCGTCATATATCTCTGAATAGTATTTTTCCAGAAGTAACGGCAGACGGCTTTTATCCTGCTTTCCCTCCACAATAAACACAAAATTGGTATTTAAAAGATCGTTGGCTCCATATCCAAGGGTATCCAGAATCACATCAATATCTGCCTTCTCATTCACCACGGAATAGTACTCCGGATCCAGCACAATCTGCCGGATCTGCCGGATTGTAAAATTGGCAAGAAGATTCGGAGAATGGGTCGTAAAGATCACCTGATTCTTTTTGGACAGGTGGTACAGGATTTCACTGGAAATCTTCTGAAGCTGAGGGTGCAGAAAAATTTCCGGGTCCTCCACAATGATAATACTGGGAATCCTGGCTTTTTCATCAGTATAGGTCTCCAGCATGGACAGCATGTAAAGGCTCTTCATGCCGTTGCTTAAATGCTCAATGGGAGAAGCCCTTCTGGAAATTCCCAAACTCATGCCGGCCGGCCTGTCTGCTCCCCGGATGGTCTCTGCACTCACCTTGAAAAGCTCCTCCCGATTTGTCCTAAGCGTGAGACGGATTCTGTCATAACCTCCGTTTTTTCTATAATTTCTATTGAGCTTTTCCTCGAATTCCTTTAAATTCAACTGATACATTTTATATTCCAGAAGTCTTGCAGTCTCTAATATTGTAAGCTCCCCCGGATTCTTTTTTTCAATCAGTCCGATGCATTGAAAGCACTGGCTGCAGGTCTTCGCGGAATCAAACATACAGCAGCCGGAACGAACCTTTCCAAGCTGTTCATCCTCCTGAAACATCAGAATATCCTCCTGGAATTCCGAAAGTTTCCTGTCAGTATCGATGTAATAAAGCTTTGGCAGAATCTCCGGAATCCTGTAATTATTCTTCTTAAAGCCATCGCTGTACCTCACATCTCCCCGGCTGTTGATGATGCAGGTAAAAGAGAGGATCCCATTTTTAAAAGACGGCAGTTTTTCACAGAAATCTTTTTCCCACACAGAATACCTCTTATACATACTCACTTTTCCCAGCTCATGCAGAAAACGTTTATCCTCTTCCGTGATCAGAAGGCGGATTCCGATTTCCACATTCTGCCTCTTTTCGTTGAAATCCGCCTCTGACACCTGATACATGCCAAAAACCGCCCGTATGGCATCTACCACAGAGCTTTTTCCTGTATTATTCTTCCCAACCAGAATCAAAGCATTTTCAATTGACCCTACCCTCATATCCCGGATTGACTTGAAATTTTTAATATGAATGGATTCTATCCGCATGAAAGACCTCCCATCCGCTGCTGTTTCGCCAGTCGCTCTCTATCCATTTTCAGTATATACGAAATCGGTCTGGTTTTCCAGCAAAACATGCGGCCGCCTCAGTCCGCCATTCTAAAGTTTGCTGCCATTTTGCACCCCCTTCCGGCCAATTTTGCGTCCTCTTCCGGCTAATCAGCGGAGCAACCTGCCATGAAGTGAAGCGGTAACCGGTAAACATCATAAAATTGTAAGCAAAGCTTCATACACTGCATCGGGATATTTGTTATAATCATAAAGGCAGATTTTCTCACTGAAAACCTTCATGCGCCCGGCCGCAGACAAATCACCGCACAGGAGAATCCGGTGAGTGCGCCGGACGTTCCTGAATACACGCCGCCTGTCTGGCGGCATATTTTTACAGAAAACAGCAAGAAGGCAGGTATACTATGAAAACACATATCATTTTAACCGCTGTCAGTGTCAGTCTGGCGCTGACAGCCGGCGGCTGCGGGGCCGGGGAAAAGGAAAAACTTTCTGTAAATCCGGAAATCTCTGTGCAGAGAGAGACAGAATCGGAAGGAAGCTCCACTGCCAGGATCGAAATCGGGGAAGTTTCAGACAGCGGATCGGGAACACAGGCAGATACCCATATGGAAACGGCCCCAAATGAGACGGAAGCCAAAACGGAAAGCCAGACAGGAAATTTTAGAAAAGAAGATCTCGCTTCTGAACTGAAACAGCTTGAGAAACAGGCCGCAGAGCTTGAAACCAGGTTTTCCAGCGCCAGATCCCAGATCGACATGACAAGAGCCAGCCAAGACCTCTATGAATTATGGGATGGCGCGTTAAATCAATTCTGGGGAAGGCTTAAGGAAATCATGAATGAGGAAGACTTCTCTGATCTTACAAAAGAAGAACGCCAGTGGATCACAAAAAAAGATGCCGAAGTAAACAGCGCC
>CANRXD010000338.1 GCA_947643685.1 uncultured Clostridium sp.
TGGGCGGGTTTGCCATGAGGATTGACGCCAGGAAGGGAATCTATGTGTTCTCTTATGAGCCGGAAGACGGGAGGCTGGGCCTGATAGGGAATTTCCGCCCGGAAATTAACGTGGGGCAGGGAATTTATGATAAAAAAAGAGACATCTGCTATATTGCCGATGAGAGAAAGGAACGGCCAGGAGAGCGCGGCGGGGGAGGCCGGATCCTGTGCTTTAGGCTTCACCGGGAAACGGGGGAGCCGGAATGGGTGAATGAGAAAGACACCCTTGCCACTTCTCCCTGTTACGTAAGTCTGGACTGCCGTAGAGAATATCTTCTGGTTTCCCACCACGGCGCCGGAAATGTGGTGACTAAAACCATAAAGAAGGAAGACGGAACCTTCGGCATGCAAACCTGTGCCGACGACGATACGGCGGTGCTGTTTCGGATCAATATGGATGGCAGCATCGGGGAGCTGTGTGATGTGTCCTGGCATGAGGCTGAAAGAAAGGCAGGGAAAATTGTAAAGCTCCCCCATCTCCATTGCTGCGAACAGTCGCCGGATGGGGAACTGTATCTGCTCTGCGATAAGGGGGCAGATAAGATCCACAGCTACCGGCTGGACAGAAAGAATGGGAAGCTTATCCCTTTGAGGCATACCTTTGTGGAGGACGGTGTCCATCCGCGGTACGGACGCTTCCACCCGCGGCTTCCGTTATTTTATCAGAACTGTGAAAACCATGCGTTTCTTTTTGTGTGGAGGTATGAGAAAGAGACGGGAGAAATCCAGAAGATCCAGAAAATTTCTCTTCTGGCGGATGAGAAAGAAGCGGCGGCCTGGACGGCGGAAGGCGCTTCTGATCTTATCCTGGACAGGAATGCGGGATATCTGTATGCATCTGTCAGGGGACTCAACGTGCTTTCCGTATTTTCAGTAAAGAAAGACGGAACCCTTAAGCTGATTCAAAATATCGGGTGCGGAGGGAAGAACCCCAGGGGCCTCTGCATGTCGCCGGATGAAAGGTTTCTGTTCGTCATGAACCGCGATTCCGATAAAATCGTGAGATTTAAAAGAGAGGAGAATGGAACCCTGTCAGAGGACGGAACAGCCGCGGAATGCAGGCTTCCGGGAAATATGATGTTCGTGGAATAAGAAGACCTCCGGGAGAATTGCTTCATCCCGGAGGTTTTCACGTGTTCTCCGTCACTGTGCGCCCGTGCCCCGGTACGCAAAGCGGTCAGGCCTTAACTGGTAACAGTTCAGCCTTATAAAAGTGCCTCCCAGTTTTCGGGGAGCTTTATCGCCCGGCTGGTGAGCTTTGCCATGGTATAGTTGGAACGGAAGAACTGGCTGCGGTTCCTGGTGGGATCTCCTACGACGATCACAAGGATATGCATTCCCTTTCCGAACAGCGGAACCATACGTTTTGGGTCGTCGGACTCGTACCACTCCGGTCCAAGATTTCCCTTTTCCACCTCTTCCTTTAAACTGTACGGCTTCCAATGGTTAAAGCGGGAGGCGTTCAGCTCAAAGTATTCCGCGGTTACCTTTGCATGGGAAAGAATATAATTTCCAATGGCTTCCTTGTCATATCCGGCATCCGCCAGAAGCCTTGCCACCACCGGGCTTAAGAACAGCACATGATTTTCATGGTAGTCGCGCATGGTTTCATAAGGTTCGATCATACGTGTCGCCCAGTCAGTTATGTAATCCAAATGCTGCTCGGCAGTGCTGCCGTTGGTCTGCATGGGATCGCTGCATACGCGGCCGGATACGATGGAAATGACATTTTCGCCTTTTTTAAAGCCCTGCTCCTCGGCAACCGTCTTGAAGCCGATTTCTTCGCAGACCTGATCGTTTTCCGGAATCACCGGACGGAACATCTGTCCATGGGTGGACATATCCGTGGAGCCGATGTGGAAGCCGGCTACATTGCGGAGCATCAGGCGGTAGAAACGTCCGATGGTAATGTTGGGCATGCAGTCGGGGCGCTGATGTCCGATCTTGTAATTAAAGCCAAGAATGTCACGAATGGGTCCGTTTAACATGATCATGGCTTCCCACCCTGGGGTAGCGCCGGAATCCTTGACACTGAAATCAGGGGTTACCATGATTTCCGCTATGGCAAGAAGCAGTGGGAAATATTCCGGACGGCAGCCTGCCATCACGCCATTTACCGCCACTTTCCACACCGTACAGGAAGACATGGCCGGTTCCATAATTCCAATAACTTCTTCCGGGTCACGGTCTGTAAATTTTAAAAATTCTTCTACTTTTTCCAGCGTCGGCAAAACGATGGGAAGTCCGTCGGACCACTTCTTTTCATAGAAATAGTCTTGTATTTCTTCATATGTTCCCTCAAACACAATATCTCTGGACCGGGGGCCGCGCCTTTTTGCTTTTACCGTGTTTTTTACAGGTTTTGTCAGGGCATCAATGATCTTTGGAATTACCACCTCACGGATATTTTGGCGTACCTGTTCATGGGAATCCAGGGCGATGGGGGTGGGGTATTCTACAGCCCGCGCGTCAGGAAATCCCGCGCTTTTCATAATTTGCTTTGCCATGGTCGGAAATCCCTTGCAGAGGATTCCCACAGCGGGAATGCCAAGGCTTTCCACCAGAACAACGCCCCGCGCCACAGCCGGAGAACAGGTTCCGCAGCAGCCGTTTCCAACAATGACCGCATCGACGCCATTTTCTTTAAGCTTTCCCGGAAGGGCCTCCATCATCTGCGCCTCAATGGTCGGATCGTGGAAATTGCCGAAGGTCTGATAGCTGACAAACGTAATATCAGGATAAATGGCCTTAAGCTCTTCCTCGATCATCGGAAAGGTTTCATCGCCGCGGAATGCCCAGTTCCAAAGCTCTCCGATTACTTTTCCATTGAGATCGGGGAGGGGAGGGGCCACTGTCCTGTCTTTTGCGGTGGGATCTGCCACCGGGGAAACTACCT
>CANRXD010000339.1 GCA_947643685.1 uncultured Clostridium sp.
AAACAGACACTTTTTATCAAAACCAGCTTTCTGAAACTGATGGTCTACATTCGTTGTCAGGACAAAATAATCCATACCTTTAACCGTCTCGTACAAGGCCGGATAGACCGGTTTGGGGGCGTCCAGATACCTGTTGTAATAAATATGCCTGCTCCACCATGCCCAGTACTCCTCCAAAGTAGCATATGGGTAAAATCCGCCGGAATACATATCCTTCATATGGTATTTTCGGGCAAAATCTCCAAAATATTTTTCAAAGCGTTCCCCGGAATACGTAAGTCCCGCTGAAGTCGATAAACCGGCCCCCGCACCGATCAAAACCGCGTCCGCCTCTTTTATCGCCTTTTTAAGCTTTTCGATCTCCTCAGAGCAATTCGCTGTAAATTTCTTTGTCCAAATCTTTGAAGACATTAAAAACCACCTTCTTTACACTTGTTTCTTTCTGTATAAATTTCTTGACTGTGCCTACCGCGATCTGCGCCGCCTTCTCATTTGGGAAATGAAACTCACCGGTAGAGATACAGCAGAATGCCACACTTTCCAGATGATTTTCCGCCGCCAGCTCCAGGCAGGAACGATAACATCCTGCCAGTTTCTCACAGTCCGCCTTTGTCAGAGAGCCATGAACGATCGGCCCTACCGTATGCAGGATATATCTGCATGGAAGGTTGTAGGCTTTCGTTATTTTTGCCTTTCCCGTTTCTTCCTCATGCCCCTGCATCCGCATGATTTCTGCACAATCAATACGAAGCTGAATACCGCTGAAAGAATGGATACAGTTATCTATACACCTGTGGTTCGGCACATAACATCCCGTCATGCCGCTGTTTGCCGCATTGACGACAGCATCACAGCGCAATGTGGTAATATCCCCCTGCCAGAGATATAAGCCTTCCGATACCGGATTTAAGTCCTTAAGCTCTGTAATCCCCTTTGCAGCCGTCTCTGCCTGAAGATATTCATCCTGCACTTTGAGAAATTCCCTGCCAATCTTCTTTGGAAGGCGGACATTCATTAACCCCCGGAGAAGCTGCTTTTGCTCTTCTTCCCCCGCCGGTACTTTCATATCCCGATACTGTACATTCTCCCGCAAAAGTTCCTGTATCAAAAAGTTTCTCCGCTCACTCTGATTCATACCTGACTCCTTTTTTCTTCTGCTCTGTGAAATTTCCATCGGAGCTTTCTTTGTGCTTTTATGCTTTCTTTTTTCACACACGGCCAATGACCTGCTTCGGACAGATCTCTGCACACCGGCCGCAATGCAGACAGCGGTTTTGATCAATCACTGCGGGGTTCCCTGATATGTCAATACATTTCTGCGGACAGACAGAATAGCACAGTTTACAGCCAATACAGCCCTGACCCACAAAATACCCTGTCTGTTTTACTTTTGCCTTTCCAACCACAAAGCTGTCCCTGACTACATGAGCCGGATCGCTGATATCAAAATATTCCCCGTCTGCCTCATATACGCAGAACACCTCCAATGCCTCGCGCGTATCTCCCGGATATATTTCCTGCATATATACATTTTTCTCAAAGATTTCATCCAGTTTTTCTGAACCAATATGTTTCACCTTTCCCCGCAGAGAAACAGCCGCCTTATCTTTCGTTGCGGAAATCGCAATAAACTGCTGCTCCATGACCTGCCTGTAAAACTCCTTCCCCCTGGCTGTCAAAAAGTACACGCCCCTCTCATCCCAGAGCATCATGTCAATCACGCGGGTCTGTGGATGGCCGTCCGCCCCAATCGTTGCCACCGCTGCAGAATGGAACTCCTCCACCAGTTTTTTTAAATACGCATTGCTCTCCATATCTTAACACATCCCTTTCACTATTGGAGTACTCTCGGAAACTCTTTGTGCCTGGTGTACTGGCACATTTACACTTTGCCAAATGATTTGCCTGAATTTCCATCTGCTGCATTGGCCTCACTCAACGATGCCGCCGCATCCCCTCGTTCAGCCGCCCTGCAGACTGAAAAATCATTCTGCGTCATCCGGCTGAAAATCATCCGCAAAGATGGGTACAGTGGAGTTCCCGGGAGTTCTCTGTTGGCATCATTGAAGGAAACCTGTAACCTTAAAATTCATATGGAGGGTTGCCGGAAAAATCAGCAATCACACCGTGGGGAGCTGCAAGATAAAACACCTCAAAAATCGGATTGTCCGCAGTCTGATACTGCCCCTTGACAATGGGGTTGTTCATGCAGCCTTCCTTGACAGCCATGTTATTCTCAAACACAGCCCTGCCTGCCAGACGAATCCACGCATACTCCGGGGAAGAAACGGACACCTCAATCTCCGGATTTACCTGCATGTCCTTATAAACGTCCTTGGTATTGTTGGTGCAGAACCACAGCTTTCCATCCCGCTCAAAGCAGAACATAAACGGGCGGCACTTTGCCTTTCCGTCACGTCCAACGGTCGCCAGATACTGCACCGGGTTTGCCTGTAAAAACTCAACTACTTTTTTCATTTGGGAATACCTCCGTCTTTTATGTTTTGTTGTAAATATCTTTGTTACATCAACATCTTATCACACGTTTGTTGTAATGTCAATAGTTACAATAAAATTTTTAAAAAAATGAGGAACCGTTCAGCCTTGTGAAGATTCCGGGCAAAAAAGCGTTGAAAACTTGTTTTCATAAGTGTTTTTACCCGAAATCTTTATAAGACTGACGCCACAAGCTTCTTGGCAAAGCTGTTACCTCAGGCGCTCCCAAACTTCTATTGCTTTAAATTAACTTTCTTGTTTCCTGCATGATATCCTCCAAAGTGATGGAAGACAGTTCCGCTTCCATGGCCTTTTGCACCCGCATCAGCTTATCATCCAGCACCATATGGATATTCCTTCCCACCGGACAATCTGTATTTGGATTCTCATGAAAATGAAACAATTCCCCGTTTTCAATACATTCAACCG
>CANRXD010000340.1 GCA_947643685.1 uncultured Clostridium sp.
GGCGGAAGCAGCCAGATCTCCGACCTGAGAAATCACAGCGGCAATGGCACAGGCGGCCGCACTTATCATGCCGGGCTGCATCACATCCACCATGCTCTGTTCAAAATACGCGCCGTATAAAAAGCCCAGAATGGCCGCCCCCAAAACACCTCCGACAGCCCCCTCAACGGATTTTTTCGGGCTCAGCTTCGGCGCCATTTTGTGCTTTCCAAGCAGCATTCCCACACAGTAGGCGCAGGTATCGCAGCCCCAGGAGCTTAAAACAATAAGCCACACCAGATATTTTCCGTCCGGCATGCTCCGCACCTGATACAGGTAGGAAAACATCAGGCCCACATAAAAGATTCCAAAAAAGGCCACAGTAATCTGTTCTGTCCCGAATTTAGGGAAAGTAACCACATAAACCGTCATAAGAACCATAAGAACTGTAATGGTTAAAAAGGTCATATAATATTCGCCGTCAGTCCACAGCATATAGTAGTAGGCCAGAACCGCCAGGTAACCCAAAATTCCCGGAAGTTCCTTTTCAATTTTCATGACCCGGTAAAGCTCAAAAAGCCCCAGCAGGGAAATTGCCAGGGACGCCAGAAATAAAAAAATGCCTCCCTGAACCAAAAGAAACGCCGCCAGAATTACCAGGACGATTCCGCTTATGAGTCTGGTTGTAAACATAAACCCTCTCCTTATTTGGTCTCCGTTTTCGTAACGCCGCCAAACCGCCGCTCTCTTTTATTGTACTGCCGGATGGCCTCCAGAAGTTCTTCACGGTTAAAATCCGGCCACAGGCAGTCTGTCACATAGAGTTCTGAATAAGCCAGCTGCCACAGAAGATAGTTGGAAAGTCTGAGTTCCCCGCTGGTCCGGATCAAAAGATCCGGATCCGGAATATCTTTCGTGTCCAGATAGGAGGCAAAGACGGCTTCCGTCATCTGTTCCTCTTTAAGCCTCCCGTCCTTTACGTCCGCCATGATTTTCTTTACAGCCCTCGTGATTTCGTCACGGCTTCCGTAATTGACTGCAATCACGAAAGTGAGGCCTGTATTGTCTCTGGTGCTCTCCTCCAGCCGGTTGATTCCCTCCACAATGTCAGCGGCAAACCGGCTCCTTTCCCCGATCATTTTTACCCGGATATTATTCTCCACGGCAATTTTTAAAAGCCGTTTCGTGTAATAGCGGAAAAGCTGCATGAGCGCCCCCACTTCCTCCTCGGGCCGTTTCCAGTTTTCCGTGGAAAACCCATATACCGTCAGATACCGGATTCCCAGTCTCGCAGCATCCTCGACAATCTGTTCCACTGTCTCGCAGCCCTTTTTGTGGCCCATCTGTCTTGGCAGGCCCCGTTTTTTTGCCCAGCGGCCATTTCCATCTAAAATCAGCGCCACATGGGCGGGAATATTTAATTTTTCTTCCATCCCGGATTCCTCCCATCTTGATTAGGCAAAGGTAACTTTCCCCTGTTTACACATCAGGGCAGGCTGTGTATATACCTTTTCGCCCCATGTGCACAAAGCAGGGGCCAGGTCTCCCTGCCCCCTTTTGCTTTTCTCTTATACCGTAAGAATTTCCTTTGTCTTATTTTCCACGGCCTTGTCGATCTTTTCGATGGCTTTGTCGGTGATCTTCTGCATTTTTTCGGTGGCGTCCTTTAAGTCGTCCTCGGAGATTTCATCGTTCTTCTCCATCTTTTTGAAACTGTCGTTGGCGTCACGGCGGATATTGCGGATAGCTACTTTAGAGGCCTCTCCTTTTTTCTTCACATCCTTTGCCAGCTCCTTACGTCTGTCCTCGGTGAGCTCCGGGAATACCAGACGGATCACGCTTCCGTCGTTATTGGGGTTAATTCCAAGGTCAGAAGTCTGAATCGCCTTTTCGATCGCCTTAATCAGGCTCTTCTCCCAGGGCTGAATTAAAATCATCCTTGCTTCCGGTACGGAAATATTTCCAACCTGCTGAATCGGAGTTGGAGTTCCATAATAATCAACTTTAATCTTATCCAGTACATGCGGATTTGCACGCCCTGCACGGATGGATGCAAAATCATTCTGCAACGCATCAATGGTTTTCTCCATTTTCTCTTCGTATACCTTTAATTCTTCCTTCATATAACCCTCCTGTTAATTGGCGGTAACAACGGTACCGTTAATTTTACCCTGCATCGCGTTTGCAATTCCGTTCGTTTCATTCAGAGAAAAGACAGCCATGGGCATTTTGTGTTCCATACACATAATGGACGCAGTCAGATCAACCACTGCCAGTTTTTTATCAATCACTTCCTGAATGGAAATCCTGTCATATTTTTTTGCATTCGGATTCACCTTCGGATCACTGTCATATACACCGTCAATGGATTTGGCTAAGAGGATACAGTCCGCTTCCATTTCGATGGCCATTAAGGTAATGGTTGTATCTGTGGAGAAATAAGGATGCCCGATTCCTCCGGCGAAGAAAACCACCATTCCTTTTTCAAAGTACTTGTTGGCCCGGTCTTTTGTAAAAAGTTTAGTCATCGGGCCGCATTCAAAAGGAGTCAGAATCTGTGTCTTCATTCCGGCATTGCGGAAAATTTCCGATACATAAATACAATTCATGATAGTGGCAAGCATTCCGATCTGATCCGCCTTTGTTCGGTCGATGGCATCACTGGTGCGTCCGCGCCAGAAGTTTCCGCCGCCTATGACGATTCCCACCTGGACACCCGCATCCACAGACTCCTTTACCTGTCTGGCCACTTCTTTTACTGTATCTTCATCAAATCCTGTCTTTTTCGGACCGGCAAGGGCCTCCCCGCTCAGTTTCAGAAACACACGTTTCATTTCCATGGTTTTCATGCTCTCCTATGTAAAATTTCTTCTTGTGATTTCTTCAGGTATAATGTCTGTCGACATTATACCATGTCCGCAAGCGGCCATGGTGCCTCC
>CANRXD010000341.1 GCA_947643685.1 uncultured Clostridium sp.
GTATACTTATTCAGAATGGTTTCATGAAAAATTCATATGTCGGCCATTTCTTTTTCCGTCAGAATTGCAGTGACAGATTCAACATGAAATTTTAATAATCAAGAAAAAAAGGAATCAACATGAGAAAATTAGCATTAAGTGATGAAATCCTTCTGTCGGTCAGCCAGCCGGCAAGGTATATCGGAAACGAAGTGAACATGTGCGTCAAAGACCCAAAAAAAGTGGATATCCGCTTCTGTATGTGTTTCCCCGATGTATATGAGATCGGCATGTCCCATCTGGGCATTCAGATACTCTATGATATGCTCAATAAAAAAGAGGACGTATACTGTGAGAGAGTCTATTCGCCCTGGATGGATCTGGACGCCATTATGAGAGAAAAAAACATCCCTCTGTTCTCCATAGAGACCCAGGAGCCCATTAAAAACTTCGATTTTCTTGGTATCACGCTCCAGTATGAAATGTGTTATACCAATGTTCTTCAGATTCTGGATTTATCCCGGATTCCTCTGCATGCGGCAGACCGGACTTGGGATGATCCCATTGTCATCGGCGGAGGTCCCTGTGCGTTAAACCCGGAACCCATTGCGGAATTCTTTGATATTTTCTATATCGGCGAGGGAGAAACGGTTTATTATAATCTGATGGACACCTACAAGGAATCCAGAAAACAGGGGGATTCCAGAGATGTCTTTTTAAAGAAAGCGGCGCAGATTCCGGGACTCTATGTTCCTTCCCTTTATGACCCGGAGTACAACGAGGATGGAACTATAAAAAGTTTTCTTCCCAACTGCCCGGAGGCACCAAAAAAGGTCCAGCGGCAGATCATGATGGAAATGACGGACTCCTTTTATCCGGAAAAGCCGCTGGTTCCTTTTATTAAGGTGACACAGGACCGCGTAGTGCTGGAAATCATGCGGGGCTGTATCCGCGGCTGCCGGTTCTGTCAGGCGGGGATGATTTACCGCCCCGTCCGTGAGAAAAATGTGGAAAAGCTTAAAGAGCTGGCAAAACAGATGCTAAAAAATACCGGACATGAGGAAATCTCTTTAAGTTCCTTAAGCTCCAGCGACTACCGGAGTCTGGAAAGCCTTGTACGGTTTTTAATTGAGGAATTCCATGGAAAGGGAGTCAATGTTTCTCTGCCGTCTCTTCGGATTGATGCTTTCTCCCTGGATGTAATGAGCAAGGTGCAGGATGTGAAAAAGAGCAGTCTCACTTTCGCTCCGGAGGCCGGTTCCCAGAGACTTCGGGATGTCATCAACAAGGGACTTACGGAAGAGGAAATCCTGAACGGTGCCGGTGAAGCCTTCCACGGTGGATGGAACCGGGTGAAGCTTTATTTTATGCTTGGTCTTCCGACAGAGACCACAGAGGACATGGAGGGAATTGCCCTTCTGTCAGAAAAGATTGCGGAAAAATATTATGAAATTCCCAAGGACCAGCGGAAGGGGAAAGTCCAGGTGGTGGCCAGCACCTCTTTCTTCGTGCCGAAGCCCTTTACCCCCTTCCAGTGGGCCAGAATGTGTACGAAGGAGGAATTTCTTGGAAAAGCCCGCGTAGTCAACCATAAAATGAAAGAAATGCTAAATTACAAGAGTTTGAAATATAACTGGCATGAGGCCGATGTAACCGTTTTGGAAGGTGTTCTGGCCAGAGGCGACAGACGGGTGGGCGCAGTCATTGAAGAGGCCTATAAAAACGGGGCCCTTTATGACGCCTGGTCTGAGACCTTTAAAAATGAAGTCTGGATGAAGGCCTTTGAAACCTGCGGTGTGGACATTAATTTTTATACCACCAGGGAGCGGAACCTGGACGAGATATTCCCATGGGATTTTATCGACTCCGGAGTCACGAAGGAATTTTTGAAGAAAGAATGGTTAAATTCCATCAAGGGCACAATAACCCCGAACTGCCGGGAGCGGTGTTCCGGCTGTGGAATCAGACGGTTTGGAGGAGGTGTCTGTTATGAAAATCAGGATTAAGTTTTCTAAACAGGGCAATATGAAATTCATCGGCCATCTGGATATTATGCGATACTTCCAGAAAGCCATACGCAGGGCTGATGTGAATATCCGTTATTCTGAAGGCTTTTCCCCGCATCAGATCATGTCCTTTGCGGCCCCCTTAGGTGTTGGACTAACCGGAAGCGGAGAGTACCTGGACATCGATGTACTGTCCACAGATTCCTCAAAAGAAATGATTCGGCGGTTAAATGATACAATGGTAGAGGGCATGGAGATTTTAAGCTATAAGAGACTGCCGGATGACGCTGCCAATGCCATGTCCCTGGTGGCTGCCTGTGATTATACCATAACGCTGCGAGACGATTATGATAACGGCCTTTCCTGTACCGATGAAGAATTTTTTGCAAATCTTATGCTTTTTATAGAAAGCGGAAATCTGGAAGTGGTGAAAAAGACAAAAAAGGGAGAGAAGCTTATGGACCTTAAGCCTCTGATTTATGAAAAGAGACTGACAGCGGACGGTAAGGGAATTTTTCTTAAGCTTTCCTCCGGGAGCCTGGCCAATATGAAACCGGAGCTGCTTTTAGAGGCATACTGTAAATCCCTTGGAAAAGAATATCCGGCCTTTGGTTTCTGCATTAACAGAGAAGAGGTCTATGCTGACAGAGGTTCGGACACTTCCCATGTGTTCACTCCCCTGGAGGAGTTTGGAGATGACATTGAATAAGCTTATATTTACAAAACTTCGCGGAAAAACCGTCTCTGTGCTGATCTCTCCGGAACGAGTTTTACAGATGGAGGCGGAGCCTGAAAAAGAGGCGGAACGTCTTGGCGCCATCTATATTGGAAAAGTCCGCAATGTGGTGAAAAATCTGGGTGCTGCCTTTGTGGAGTACCGGCCTGGAATTAACGGCTATTTAAGCCTTTCAGAGTG
>CANRXD010000342.1 GCA_947643685.1 uncultured Clostridium sp.
CTGTGGGTGATCCCCTACTTGTTATGTACTCTTGCTCATTTCCATCTCAGTGTGCGGATGGAGCAGCAGTATGGTGAATATCTGGAAACAGAAGAAAGCGGCGGGAATGAATGGACGATAGAATCATAGACCTTCACACACATATTTATCCGGCCATGCTGGCCAGACGGGCCATGAAGGTGGCGGGAAGAGAACACGATGATTATGAAAAGCTCCCGGTGAAGGAAAATCTGTTAAAACGTATGGAAGAGGAGCAGGTGGCTTTATCAGTCGTTCTTCCTGTGGTGACAAAGCCGGCCAACGGGACCGATGTAAACCGGTTTGCCAGGGAGATTATGAGGCCGGGCCTGATTTCCTTCGGCGGGCTTCATCCGGACTGCGATCATGTGCAGGAGGAAATTGAAAAACTTAAGGATATGGGAATGGCCGGAATTAAATTTCATCCGCCCTTTCAGATGGTGAAGCTGGATGCGGAGAAATATGATCCCATGTGGCACCACATTAACCGCCTGGGGTTTCCGGTCCTGATTCACTGTGGAAGCGCCAGAGTGAAAGGGCCATATGACCTGTATCCTGACGGTGCGGAAAGGATTATACGGCTGCTTCCTGATGTTCCGGTGATCCTGGCCCATATGGGCGGCAGAACCATGGATCCGGGAATGGAGACGCTTTTATACCGGTTCCCGGAGAATGTCTGTATCGACACGGCCATGAGTGCAGAACGGCAGGAAATATCTGATTTTGAGCGGATGGTGGCGGCCATGGGGCCGGAGCGTGTGGTTTTTGGAAGCGATTTCCCCTATGGGACCCAAAAGGCGGCTGTTGCATTCATTAAAAATTCCTGCTTTTCTGAGACAGAAAAGGCGATGATACTGGGGAAAAATGCGGAACGGATTCTGGGAAATATAATCCATATGGATTCCTGGGAACAGATGACAGGGGCAGGAGGCAGGACGAAGCTTTGAGGGCATGTCGTCTGTCCGCATGCCACAGGGGAAAGCCCGCAGGAGAAAGCCCACAAGGGAAAGTCTGTACGGGGAAAGCCGTAGGAGAAAACCCACAAGGGAAAATCCATAAGAGAAAGTTCGTAAGGCACGCAAAGACTGTGGAAAATGTCCCGGAACTTGCGGAGAAATATAAAAGGAGTGAGGATAATGTATACATGTGCAAGCTGTACCATTCATGCATGCCGGGATTCAGAGCATAAAAACATGCCGGCAAATTGCCCGATCAGACAGGAAAGTCTGGTGGAGGAGGCCAAAAAGGAGTATCAGAAGCCGGAAATTCAGCCGTTCTTTGTGACTTCTTCGGAGATTGAGCATGATGGCTACTGCCAGTGGCCGAGATTAAAGGAGACCATTGAATTTTGTAAAAGAATGGGGTATAAAAAGATCGGACTGGCCTTTTGCATCGGTCTTAAAAAGGAAGCAAAGGTGGTTGCGGACCTGATGAGACGGGAGGGTCTTACCGTGGTTTCGGCGGTCTGCAAATCCGGCGGCGTGGACAAATGCGAGGTTGGTATTTCTGAAGAGAAAAAGTTAAATCCAGGCCAGTATGAGGCCATGTGTAACCCCATTCTCCAGGCTAAGCTCTTAAATGAGCAGAAGACGGAGTTCAATGTGGCTCTGGGACTCTGTGTGGGTCATGATTCCCTGTTTTACCGTTATTCCGATGCCATGGTGACCACGCTGGTGGCCAAGGACCGCGTTCTTGCCCATAATCCGGTGGGAGCTATCTACTGTGCGGACGGATACTTTAAAGACAGGCTGTAACATATACCTCCCGCTTTGCAGAATTCTTTTTATCGGCTTTTGAAACAGGATAAGCTGCGGCGGCATATGCTGTTAATAAGAGAAGTCGGTACGCGGGTGATTTTATGCGGATGTGTGAGCTAAAAAGGCGGGAGGTCATTAATGTCTGCGACTGTAAACGGCTGGGATTTGTGGGGGACATTGAGTTTGACCCCTGCACCGGACAAATCAAAGCTCTGATCGTGCCGGGGCCCGGCTGTGTCTGCGGATTTTTGGGACGGGAGAAGGAATTTATCATTCCCTTTGAGGATGTGTGTCAGATTGGAAATGATATTATTCTGGTGGAGCTAAAGGAAAAGCCGCCCAAGCCGCCCAAATAGCGGCGGAAGGGGAAGGGAGAATCCTGCTATGCAGGATTCTTTTTTCTGCAATAAGAAAGAGCGTCCTGTTGCAGAAAAAGACGCTCCGCTTGGGATCGCACTGCGGCGGAAGGGAAGATGGCGCTGTTGCGACCCGCCGCAGGCGAAGAATCCTGCTATGCAGGATTCTTTTTTACAAATTCCATAATGACCCAGGCGGCCTGTGAACGGTTGACCGGACTCTGGGGTTCCGGGATTTCTTTACCGAAGATGTTGGTAAGTCCATTACTTACGGCCCAGTCCATGGCTTTCTGCTCATCGTTATTCTGGCCGGCATCTTCATAATCGGATAATTTGTCTGCAGCCACAGGAGACCCCTGGTACTTCCAGATCATGGTCATCAGCTGTCCGCAGGTAATATTGCTGTCCGGCCCGGAGCCGTCCCAGATGCCGCGTGCCGAAGACCAGGCCATGGCCTTTTCATACCATATTGTGCCGTCGTGAGTCTGTACCCCTTCCAAACGGGCCAGAGCTGTGGCCAGCATGGCACGGGTCATGACGCCGTTTGGCTCAAAGCTGACGGCAGAAGTGCTGCGCATCAACCCGTTTTCCTGGCAATATTTTACTGCTTCGGTGTACCAGGCATTGTCCGGCACGTCATCGAACAGACTGGTTTCTCCAACGGCGCATCCCGTGATGACTGTGGTCAGCACCATAATAATGGCCAGGAACAAAGCCCACAGGCGTTTGATGTTTTTCATCCTTGATTCACTCCTTGTTGATTTGA
>CANRXD010000343.1 GCA_947643685.1 uncultured Clostridium sp.
AAACCAGACTCACAGACCAGGGATTTAAGCTTCATCTCTCAGAGGGAACAGAAGCATCCTTAATCGGCCTCATTGGCGATACCACTGCTATCCACGAAGACTGGCTCCGGGCCATGGATGTGGTGGAAGATGTCCGCCGAATCCGGGAACCCTATAAAAAAGCGAATCTTTCCATGCATCCGGAACGGACCGTCATAGACATCGCCGGAAAAAAAATCGGCGGCGGCCATTTCCAGGTAATTGCAGGACCCTGCTCCATTGAGACAAAGGAGCAGATCATTGAAGTAGCAGAGGATGTGAAGCGGTCCGGTGCCCACCTGCTCCGCGGCGGCGCCTTTAAACCCAGAACCTCCCCTTATGCATTCCAGGGCCTCCACGAACAGGGACTGGATCTCCTTCTGGAAGCCAAAAAATCCACAGGGCTTCCGGTTGTCACCGAAATCATGAGCCCGGAGCATCTGTCCCTTTTTAACGATGTGGACGTGATCCAGGTAGGCGCCCGCAACATGCAAAATTTTGAACTCCTGAAAGAACTGGGAAAAATCAAGAAGCCTGTCCTGTTAAAACGCGGCCTTGCCAACACTCTGGATGAATTGTTAATGAGCGCCGAATACATTATGGCCGGAGGAAACGAAAACGTAATTCTCTGTGAGCGCGGAATCCGTACTTTTGAGACCTCCATGAGGAACACCCTGGATATCTCCGCTGTTCCCATGTTAAAATCAAAAACCCATCTTCCCGTAATCATTGACCCCAGCCATGCTGCCGGAATCCGATTCATGGTAGAGCCCCTCGCCCTGGCCGCCATTGCAGCCGGAGCTGACGGCTTAATGATTGAGGTCCACAACAACCCGGAAAAGGCCCTCTGTGACGGAGCACAGTCTCTGACTCCCGGGATGTTTGACGATCTGATGAAGAAAATCAGCCGTTCTGTGGACTTCTTCCGGATTTTAAACTCCTGAGGAGCCCAACTGCTTTGTGAGTCAGAGCGCGGCTGCGATGCTGAGCTGTGCGAAAAGGGAGGCTCGTAAACAAAATATGGGAACCATAAGATAAGAATATCCTGTGAAAAATCCATACTTTCTTTAAGTACGGAATCTTCACAGGATACTTTTTCGTTTTATGCTGCTTATTTTATTACTGTGCCTTTTTCGCAAAGAAGTCGTCAATACGCGCCTTAATCATCGCAGGCTTTAAGGTTTTTAACAGATATCCTGACACACCTAAGGACAGTATGCCCTTCACACTCTCCGCATCGTCTTTGGAGGTCAGGAAGATGACCGGCATGTCCGCGGACGCGACATCAGAACGAAGCATTTCCAACGTCTGTTTTCCGTTGCAGACCGGCATATCATAATCCAGAAGGATCAGATCCGGTTTATCCAGAGTAACGGCGCGAATCGCTGCGAAACCGGAATCCACCACAGAAACCACATAATCCCCCTTGAGCAGATTCTCCATCCCCTGCCGCATGGTTGCGGAATCATCCACGACCAGTATCTTCTTCTTCGGCGCCTGGCGCTCCCATTCTTCCTGCACCTTCACATAACGGAGCACTTCCTCCAGGGCATTTTCCGCCGTAATCGGCGTCCCCAGGGATTCCACGAACGGAGTCGGCGTCAGAATGCAGCAGGAAAAATACCCCTCTCCCGTATCGAACAGCAGACTTGCCACCGGCTGCTCCTCTTTAAATATCTTCTGGAACTGCTCATATGTAAGAAGATTTTCTTCCTTAAGCGTCCAGTTCATTTCCAGCCAGACAGAACCCATCATACGGCTCGCAAACCGCTGCAGCGTATACCTGGCAGTATGAAGCATGGAAGTACTGAGCTTTCCTGCCTGGTTTTTCTCATTCCCGGCAACCGTATTATATAAAAGCTTTTCCTCAAAGGCCAGAAAAACCTCCCGCCTTACCTCCTCCCGCTCTGTTCCATATACCAGACGGTAGTAAATTCCCTTTCCGAATCTTTCCCCATTGTAGTCTTCACTGAGCATTTTTACCTTCACACAAAACATATTATATGACAGCTGAGTGATGACTCTTTTTATGGTTTCAAGCTCCTCACCGCCCGTAAGATTTCCCAGGAGGCTTTCCAGCTTCCCCGCGATGGCCTGGTCCTCTATGGTGGTATGTCCTATGAGCCATCCGGCGCAGACGCCTAAGAAATGCTCTACCGCTTCCGGAGAATATCCGGTCCGCTCCAGCTCCTGTCCCAGTGCTGGAAGCGTATTTTCCCGGAACACCATATGTGTATGTTTATGCTGCTCCAGTCCTTCATAATGAATCGAGGCCATGTACTCTTCCTCATCTGCAAAGTGCCGCATTGCATGTTCCCTGAAAAATTCAACCGCTTTCTTGCACGCACGTTTGTCATTCATGCCGCCCAGAAAACCTCTTTTTTTCTCTGTAAGGAGGAACAGATTATTGATAAATTCAAAAAGCCGTTTATGCTCCTCATCTATAATGTCCACCCCTATCTCGTACTCCTCTTTCCATAAAAACTGTTCCCTCATAATGAATTTTGACCGCCCAAAATGCAAAAAAACATTTCGGCAGCCTCCCCTTTCTTCATTTTGCGGATACTCCCGCGTTTCTTAATATACACGGTCGGGAATCGGTTCTCCACGCCCGGAATACCCATAAATTTCTATTGCGATATGTAACTGTTCGGCCGGATTTTTGCCCTCTGGACGAGCTGCTCCTGCGGTCTGCACAGGGAATACCCTCACTTCGCCGGGGCAGCTTCTGCACGAATCTGCTAAACAATTACTATTATATTACACTTATTTATAAAGTTCAAGCTCTTTCCCTTAAGCTTAAGCGGCAGAAGTAACAGTTCAGCCTTCCAACTAAACGGAACAAAAAGTTGTTGTAAAAGTGAC
>CANRXD010000344.1 GCA_947643685.1 uncultured Clostridium sp.
ACTTTCCGGGTTCTTATGGAGAGAAATATAGGGTGCAGAATATTGCTGTGGCCCAGGGCTTTAAGGGAAAGGTTTCATGGAAAGGTCTGGAAAAGGTAGAACTGGAAGGGGATTACGGAAATGAACTGACGCAGATCGTTTTTTGGAGAAATAATCTTCCGTTTGCTGAAGATCTGAGCCTAGATCTTTGGCTGGAATATGAAAAGGATGATACCGTAGAGATATCATTGGAAATATCCTTTTTTCAGTTTGCATATGGTACGGAACCTCAATTTTTTGATGTGTGGAATTTTTCAGAAAAGGACTTGGAGGATATTGTTTGTATTTCAAATAAAAGTGGGAAGAGGGGATTTATATTTGCTTCTCTAAAGGCGAGGGGGAAAGGGCATTTGTCTGTGATTGCCCTTCATGACCGCAAGTCCAGGAGGGGGAAGGGGATTTTTATACCTGGTGGGAAAAGAAAGGTTACTTCAAAACGGGAAGAGGTTTTTTATTATTTTGATCCAGGCAATTTAAAGCCTCCCCTTAATGTCTACTTTTCCGGTTATAAGACCCAGGAAGGGTTTGAAGGGTATTCTATGATGAGAAATATGCAGCATCCCTTCCTCTTGATTGCTGAAGCCAGACTGGAGGGCGGGAGCCTTTATATTGGCTCAGAAGAGTATGAAAATACCCTGGAGGGGATATTGCGGGAACATATAGAAAAACTGGGATTTAAAAATTCCGATGTGATCCTGTCAGGGCTTTCCATGGGGACATTCGGCGCGTTCTATTATGGCTGCAAAATCCGGCCCAATACTATATTAGTGGGGAAGCCTCTGGCCAGCATTGGCAATATGGCTGGCAATGAGCGGCTGAAATCCCCCGGAGGCTCTCATTCCTGGCTGGATGTTCTTCATAAGGTATACGGCAGTCTGGATCCGGATGCAATCGAGCAGATGAATCACAGGTTTTGGGATATGTTTGACCGCACGGACTGGAGTAAAACCCGGTTTGCAGTGGCATATATGATCGAAGATGAGCTTGATGGGAATGCGTATGAGAACCTTCAGTTCCACTTGAAAGATGCAGGGGCGAGGATCTACGGCAAAGGCCTCCACGGCCGGCACAACGATAATACCCCTGGCATTGTCAGGTGGTTTAGGAGTCAGTACCGGGCTATTATGGAAAATGACTTCGACAGAGCAGGAAAGAAAACAGGCGCACAGAAATGATAAAAGGTCAATCATGGAAGATTTACTGGAATGAATATGTAAAAGAGTCCTATCTGTATGGGGCGGAAATCTATTTCCATGCAAAGGACAATGTGGAATTTAAAAACAAACTGATACAGCCGGGGGCAGTGATAAAACGCTGGTTTTCTAAAGTGAATTATCAGGCAATGCGTATCGAGCCGGCCCTCCCCATGATAGACGGCGAGGGGCGGTACCACATCAGCCTGGATGCTTCCACAGAACCGGCAGATGGGCTGCTTTTAAGGCTTATCTTTTACGACCGCTATGACGCAGAAGCAGGGAGCCAGATTATACGGGACGGGGAAGGAGATTTCCAGTGCCCTATAAAAACCTTCAGTTATGAAGTGCAGCTGATTAACGGCGGTGTAACGGAGCTTAATTTTCATTCCATAACCATAACGGAAGTAACAGATGAAGAATAGGAAACTTTATCAAATATTAAAAAAAGTAAAAAAAGAGCAGCCGGCTGTAAGAAAATTAAGCGACGGTGCCCTGAAAAAGAAGACGGAAGAGTTTCGGGAATGTATTTCCAAAGGGATATCAACAAACAGTATTCTTCCCAAGGCCTTTGCGGTAGTTTGCGAGGCGGATCGGAGGATTTTAGGCAAGGAGCCTTATGACTGCCAGATCCTGGGAGGAATTGCACTGCACTACGGTTATCTGGCGGAGATGAATACCGGCGAGGGGAAGACGCTTACGGCGACCATGCCCCTTTACCTTAACGCACTGACGGGAAAAAGTACCATGCTGGTTACAGCCAATGATTATCTGGCAGATCGTGACGCACAGGAGATGGGGCCGGTATATGAGTTCTTGGGAATGACAGTACGCTCAGGTGTGAATAAGGAGCAGAGGGAGGGCGCAGGAAACGAAGGAAAGCGCCAGATTTATGATGCAGATATTGTCTATACCACCCACTCGACGCTCGGTTTTGATTATCTTCTGAATAATCTGGTGTCCAGCGCCCAGGATCGTTTCATGAGGGAGTTTTATTATGTGATTATTGATGAGGCGGATATGGTGCTGATGGATGCGGCCACCATGCCCCTGGTCATATCCGGGGTTCCCCGGGTTCAATCTGGTTTTTATGAGCTGGCGGATTTTTTTGTGACCACTTTGCAGCCGGAACGGGACTACATAGAGGAGGAGAAGAGCGTCTGGCTTACAGACGAAGGAGTGGCCTTTGCAGAACGGTACTTCCGGATAAAAAAATTCTATGCAGCAGAGAATTTTGAGCTGAACCGGCATGTGACTCTTGCTTTGAAAGCCCATATTGTTATGGAAAGAGATAAGGATTATGTGGTGACGGAAAAGGGGGAGGTATCGCTTCTGGACAACGGTACCGGAAGGATCCTGACTGGCATGAAGCTAAGAGGCGGGATGCATCAGGCCATCGAAACGAAGGAAAAGCTGAAGCTCACTCAGGAGAACCGGTCCATTGCCTCCATAACTTATCAAAACCTGTTTCTTTTGTTTCCCCGCATGGCAGGGATGAGCGGCACCATTGCGGATGCCAGGAAAGAGCTTTACAAGGTTTATAAAAAGAAGGTGGCGGTCATTCCGCCCAACCGGCCTCTTCAGAGAGAGGATAAAAAGGATCTGTTTTTTAAAAATGCAGAGCTCCAGTATGA
>CANRXD010000345.1 GCA_947643685.1 uncultured Clostridium sp.
CGGGCGTCCGCCCTATGAAGATTTAGAGTGAAAAATGCTTATGAAAACAGGTTTTCAACGCTTTTTTCACTCTAAATCTTCGCATGGCTGAACTGTTACAGAAAAATAGTTCTTAAGTATTTTGTAAGGCCCTGCCACATTTTTACCGCAACTAGGGACTGGATTTTCATTGCCATTCAGTGGTATTATGATTATAATAACAAATAGAGAAAAAGCTTTTAAAGGAGGAAGCATATCATTATGAAAAAAGCAAATTTCTGTTATGCCGTTCTTGCCGCATCAGCAGTTCTTGCTCTTGGCTCCACTATTACATCTTTTGCCGCCGCCGGATGGCAGGCGCTGGGTGATGAGTGGGTCTATGTACAGAATAACGGCGAATACGTAAAAGATGACTGGAAACAGGATGAGGGCAAGTATTACTACTTCGGAAGCGATGGAATCATGCTCCGCAACACTCTGCTCAATGACAATGAAAATTATTATTATCTGAGATCTTCCGGTGAAATGATCACCAATGAATGGAGATTTATCCAGAACCCGGAATGGCAGGGCGACGATCTTGTTGATGAGGGAAGCTGGTATTATTTCGGCTCCAATGGCCGTGCTTACGTTACAAAAGACAATAAGGCATATATCGCAGATATCGGAGGAAAGAAATATGCCTTTGATCAGTATGGAAGAATGATAACCGGCTGGATTACGGAAAACGGTGAGTGGATCGAGGAAGAAGAAAACTGGTCCAATGGTATGTATTACGCCGACATTGAAGGAGGCGGAAGCCTTGTTACCAACGCATGGGTCTACATGACGGTTCCCGATGATTCCAACGAGGATGATACTGAGCCCACTTACCACTTCTATTTCGGCTCCAACGGAAAGAAGAGCATAAGCACTGATAAAACCATCGCTGACAAAAAGTATCATTTTGACGAAAGAGGCGTTGCCATTTACGGCTGGCACCAGGACGAGGGAGACCAGAGCTGGAAATTCTACGGCGACTATGATGATCCGTCCTTACATACTGCATGGTTCCAGGCAACTCCGGATGCAGCTATGAATCAGAGCGGACATGATGACGGCTCCACCTACTGGTATTACGCATCCAGCAACGGAAAGATCGCCTCCGGAGAGTTTAAAACCATCGACTCCAAGACTTATGCCTTTAACTTAAATGGCGAGCTGATTACCGGACTTAAGATTATCACCACCGAAGAAGATGACAGTAAGGCTCTGGCCGCCAACCCGTCCAGCGTAGATTATATCGCCAACGTGGATGAAATCAGCGACCCCAATACCTATGTCTTCTACTTTAACAGCGACGGTTCTCTTAAAACCGGAACTCAGACCGTAACTATCGATGGCTCCAGCTACACCTTCAACTTCAAATCCAGCGGTTCCCCGAAGGGCATGGGTGTTACAGGTCCAAGCGATGGATATCTGTACAGAAACGGCAGACGGCTGGCTGCTGAGAATGGCATGAAATATGGTATCGTAGAATACGATGATAAAGAATACGTTGTAAATGAGAGCGGCTCTCTTCAGAAGAAAAAGAAAAACATCAAAGATGCCGACGGATACTATTACTGTACGGATAAAGACGGGATCCTGATTCACCAGTTAAGCGACAAGTGTGAAGAAAAACATTAAAACACAAGAATTAAAGCACAAAAAAAGAACCCTGCCGGGAAACAATTTCGTTTCCGGCAGGGCTTTTAATGTTGACCTATTCCAGCTCTCCGCCCTTTACCTGCGGGCGTCCAAGGCTCTCCCATTTTAAGTAGGCGCTGATAAAGCCATCCAGAGCTCCGTCCAGCACACTGTTCACATTCCCGCTCTCATACCCGGTCCTGTGATCTTTAATTAATGTATAAGGCTGAAGAACATAGGAACGAATCTGGCTCCCCCAGGCAATTTCTTTAATATCTCCACGGATATCTGAAATCTTTTCCGCGTTCTCCTGCTGCTTCAGCATATAAAGCTTGGCTTTTAACATCTGCATTGCCCTGTCCTTATTCTGGAACTGGGACCGTTCGTTCTGACACTGTACCACGATTCCTGTGGGAATATGGGTAATACGTACTGCAGAAGAGGTTTTGTTAATATGCTGCCCGCCGGCACCGCTGGAGCGGTAGGTATCAACCCTAAGATCATCCGGATTGATTTCCACGTCCAGATCTTCCTCAATATCCGGCATCACATCACAGGATACAAAGGAAGTCTGCCGCTTTCCATTGGCGTTGAAGGGCGAAATCCTCACCAGACGGTGAACCCCCCGCTCAGACTTGAGATAACCAAACACATTTTCCCCATTGATCTGTAAGGTCACGGATTTAATTCCCGCTTCTTCCCCGTCCAGATAATCCAGCACCTCCACGGAAAAGCCCCGGCTCTCCGCCCACCGGCAATACATCCGGTAAAGCATGCTGCACCAGTCACAGGATTCCGTTCCACCTGCTCCTGCATTGAGCCGCATGATGGCGTTATTACTGTCATATTCGCCTGTCAGGAGCGTCCTGAGACGCAGAGCATCAAGCTCGGCCGTAAATTCATCCATCATTCCATTAATTTCCGGAATTATGGCCGGATCCTCTTCCTCATATCCCATTTCAATCATAAGACCGATTTCTTCGTACTGGTTCTGAAGCTTATTGAACTCCGCAACTGTATCCTTCAGGTTTTTCGCTTCCTTCACGTATTTTGTAGAAAGCTCCGCGTCCTCCCAGAAGCTGGGTTCCTCCATGGTCTTGTCAAGTTCGTCAATCCGCCTGATTTTAGCGTCCAGATTCAGGGAATCCCTGACTTCCTGAAGCGGCTTTTCATATGTGGATAATGTATATTTAAACTGGTCTA
>CANRXD010000346.1 GCA_947643685.1 uncultured Clostridium sp.
AGCTTCTTTTCCCGTCATAACATTCACGCCCGTGAGAGCGGCAAATTTCGCCGGAGTGTTGACGATTAACTGGCTTTCTTCTTCAATGGCTCCGCCCACATAGTACGGAAGGCCGCATCCGGCATAGGAAATATCTCTGCTTTTTGTAACCACAGTCACTTCCGCGCTTCTGTCTTCCCGTTTTAACTTGGCCGCGGTCTTGGTTCCGGCAGCCACGCCGCCGATGATAAGTACTTTCATTTTGTCCTCATTCCTTTCCCTTCATTTTCACAACAATGTTCTATTTTGAAATTATATCATGTCTTTGACATGCTATGCTCCGCAGGATGCACAAATATAATGTATGACAACATTATATCATAAAATGTACAAAAAATATACCAGGATTTCTCATTTTTTGTCATATTTATCTTAATGTCTGTGTTTTTCTTCTCGCTTTCTTAACACTCTTTCACTTGCAAATCCCCTCTGTCCCCTTTATAATAGTAATACTACTATTCACGGGAGACCGGACGAAAATTGCCTTACAGGTGAGCCTCACATCTATTTTCGTCCGGTCTTTCCCGCCCCGGGAACTGTAATATGGTAATAAGTGTCTCATGAAAGGAAGTTGATAGTAATTTGGGAATCAGAAAAAAACTAAAAGAGAAATGGCAGGAGGCGCTTCAGGCAGTGCTTCCCATTATCTGCATTGTACTGATGCTCTGCTTTACCATTGCACCGATCTCCTCCAGTATTCTTCTGTGCTTTCTGATGGGGGCTGTGATGATTCTGGTGGGAATGATGTTTTTTACGCTGGGAGCTGAAATGTCCATGACTCCCATGGGCGAACGGGTCGGCTCCTGCCTTACAAAAAGCAGAAATCTTGCGATGATCATTTTCATCGCCTTTTTACTGGGGTTTATTGTCACCATTTCCGAACCGGATTTACAGGTTCTGGCAGGTCAGGTTCCGGCGGTCCCCAATATGACGCTGATTTTATCTGTGGCCTTTGGTGTGGGAGTGTTTCTGGTTCTCGCCCTTTTGCGTATGTTGTTTTCCATGCCGCTTCCTCCCCTGCTTGTTTTATTCTATCTGCTGGCATTTGCCCTGGCAATTTTCGTCCCTGAGGATTTTTTAAGCATTGCCTTTGACTCTGGGGGCGTAACCACCGGCCCCATGACCGTTCCCTTCATTATGGCTCTCGGTGTCGGTATCTCCGCCATCCGAAGCGACCGCCATGCAGCCGACGACAGCTTTGGTCTGGTGGCGCTGTGTTCCGTGGGACCTATTCTGGCTGTGATGGTCCTGGGAATGATCTACAACCCCCAGGATGCCGTATATACCGCCCCTGCGGCTTTTGAAGTGGAAAACTCCAGACAGCTCTGGATGCTGTTTTCCCTGGAGATTCCTACTTATATGAAGGAAATCTCCATCTCCCTGATGCCTATATTCCTGTTTTTTATGGTGTTCCAGGTTCTTATGCTGAAGCTTTCAAAACGGAAAATGATAAAGATCCTGGTGGGGTTAGCTTATACATATGTGGGCCTGGTACTGTTTTTAACCGGCGCCAACGTGGGCTTCATGCCGGCCGGAAATTATCTGGGCCAGGTGCTTGCAGGGCAGAGCCATCCGGAAATTTTAATTCCCATTGCCATGGTAATCGGCTACTTTATCGTAAAGGCCGAACCTGCCGTATATGTGCTTAACAAACAGGTGGAAGAAATCACCGACGGTGCCATTTCCGCCAGAGCCATGGGAACAGGACTCTCCATCGGCGTAGCCATCTCTTTGGGACTTTCCATTGTCCGTGTCCTGACCGGAATTTCTATTCTCTGGTTTTTGATACCGGGCTATGCGGTGGCTTTATCCATTTCTTTCTTTGTGCCGAAGCTCTACACTGCCTGTCTCTCGGTGGGCGGCAATATTGTAACCGATGCCTTCGGCGTGGTGGCCATGGTGGCCATGACCCCTCTGATTACCATTCAGGTTATGGGGCTGGCATCCAGGATGGCCGAACAGCGCAGGAAAAAAGCTATGGGAGCAAAAAGCCCTGCCCTGTCCTTTGATCTTCTGGAAGACAATGCCATTATTGAATTGTAGGTAACAGTTCAGCCTTGCGAAGATTCCTGGCAAAAAAGCGTTGAAAGCAAGAAGATGCAAGGCTGAACCGTTACAATTATAGATTGTGAGGTCTCTATGAATGAATTATATATGATGGCCACCATCAGCGACCGGAATCAGGTTCGCAGGTTCCTGGCCTTTTATAAGGAATACGGGATTACGGTGACCTTTCTTACCTTCGGCCAGGGAACCGCCGCCTCGGAGGTCCTTGATGCCTTCGGTTTGGAAGCGGCTGAAAAGGCGATACTCTTCGCCTTTGTCACAGACGCCGAATGGGAAAAAATAAAAACAGGACTCCAAAGACAGATAAAAATTGATATTCCCGGCAGCGGGATTGCCTTTATCGTCCCCTTAAGCAGTATCGGGGGAAAGAAACAGCTTCAGTTCCTCATAGAGGGCCGTGAATTTAAAAAAGGAGAGGAAAGCGCATTGAAGGATACAAAGTATGAACTCCTTGTGGTGATCGCAAACCAGGGATATACAGAAATGATTATGGATGCTGCCAGAGAGGCCAACGCTTCCGGCGGCACGGTAATCCATGCCAAGGGAACCGGGGCCGAAAAGGCGGAGAAATTCCTTGGCGTCTCTATTGCCGCGGAAAAAGAAATGATTTTCATGGTCACAAGAAAAGAAAAGAAAAACGCCATCATGAAGGCCATTATGGAGAAGGCCGGAATCGAAAGCAAAGCCCGCTCCATCGTCTTTTCCCTTCCGGTTACAGAAACCGCAGGAATGCGGCTGATTGA
>CANRXD010000347.1 GCA_947643685.1 uncultured Clostridium sp.
CTCCGCCGCGCCTGCCACCCCCCGCCTTAACCCCAGCACAAACCACAAATCCAGGATAATATTCAGGACCGCGGACACGGCCAGAAAAACCAGCGGCGCCACCGAATTGCCCACCGCCCGCAGATAGGACGCAACATAATTATACAGAAACGTGGCCATAATCCCGCCGAAAATAATCTGCAGATACGCCCGCATATCCCCCCAGACCTCCCCGGGCACCCGCAAAAACACCCGGATAAAGTCCAGGCAGGCAAACGCCAGGACATTGAGCAAAACCGCCCCCGCCCCGATAAGGAGAAAAGAAGTCCGTATGCTCTCCGTCAGCCCCAACTCATCCCTCTGCCCAAACCGGATGGAAAACAAAGCCCCGCTTCCCATGCACAGCCCCAGAAGGATGGACGTGAGAAAGGTCATCAGTGTAAAAGAAGAGCCCACGGCCGCCAGCGCGTTTTTCCCAACAAAATTTCCCACCACCAGCGTATCCACGCTGTTGTATAAATTCTGGAACAATTCTCCCAGAACAATGGGAATGGAAAACATAACCAGCTCCATAATTATATTTCCCTGGGTAAAATCAACCTGCTTTTTCTTCACTTTTTTGTCTCCTGTATCTTACACATTTTATTTTCCCGCCGTTAAAATCATCTTTTCAAAGGCGTTCAGCTCGTCCAGATGAGTCGCCTCTCCTCTCTCCTTCTGGGTGACAAACCGTTCCCGCAGTGCATAGGTGCCTCCGGTTTCCTTAATGCACCGGAGAACATCCGCCTCCGCCTTAATTCTGGCACGGATTAAGGTCTGGGGGAGCCGGACCATCTTAAATCCCATGGCTTCCAGCTCCGAAGCCGTTTTTTTCTCTGTAACAGTACCCTCAATGATGGTCACGCAAAGGGGAAGACCCAGGCCTGTCATACGCTTTAAGGCCTCTTCTGATGGCGGAACGCTGACAAACAGCATATCGGCTCCGGCCCTTTTATATAATTCCAGACGTCTTAAGGCCTCGTCAATTCCCAGGGAAGAAGCGGCGTCCGTGCGGGCTATCAGAAGGAAGTCCGGGTTTGTCCTGGCCTCTGCCACGGCCCGGATTCTCTGGCACATTTCCTCTGTGGAAACCACCGTGGTACCGAAAAACGCGCATCGTTTAGGGAAGGTCTGGTCTTCCATCTGGATTCCTGCGATTCCCATGGCCTCATATTCCTTCGTCATTCTCATAATTGGCATAACACCGCCGTATCCCGTATCCACATCGGCCAGAACCGGAATATCCACGGCAAACAAAATTTCCTGAATCGCATTCCTGTATTCGGTGTATGTGGTTACCCCCACATCCGGAAGTCCCAGTCTTGCGTTTGTCATGGCGGCACCGCTCACAAAGGTGGCGGGAAAGCCTGCATCCTGAATCATTCTGGCTGACAGCGCATCATAACAGTTGGGGCAGATGAGGATCCCCGGCTTTTTCAAAAGCTTACGAAGATGTCCTGCTGAATTTTGATGGTTCATAACGATTCCTCCTTTTCCTGTGTCTTTTACAGATATGTTTGTTCTTTCATCATAAAGAATCCTGTTAAAATTACAAGATATGGAAAAATCACCAAAATCACTATTTCCCGGCCATCCATTAAAATTTTCTTATAGGTTATAGGATTGTATTAAAACTAAATTTCTGCGTTCTCCAGTTTCCGCCCCGGGCATACTGGACGAAGCTCTGGAGCGTCTGAAAATCCTCTGATGCCCTGGGGTACACCAGACGAATCTCCCGGTTTATTTCCAGCCGCTTCACCGGAATAATGTTGATTTTATCGGAATCACTGCCATTTTCCAGGGAAGAGCGCACCACAAAACCAACTCCGTAGCCTTCCCGCACCTGCTGTATCACATCAGAATTACCGATGACCTGCAAGGTCACATTCAAGTCATCCAGAGTGAGATCTAATTTTTTTAGCTGCTGTATGATCAATTCTGTGGTGTTGCAATCCATGCCGCGGATAATTAACGGCAGCTTTTTCAGCTGGTTCACCGTGATGGGGTTCCCGTCATGGAAGGTTTTGGAACTGATTAAAACCATCGGGTCATTGAAAAATGGCTCGACCACGTATTTCTCATCCAGCACAAAAGAGCTGATTCCTGTGATGGCACAGTCAACCGTACCCTTTTTAAGCTCCTGAATCAATTCCTTTCCGCGAAAGGCCCTTACCTGGATGGAACATTTTGGCCGTCCGTTCCGAAAAGAAGACACCAGAATCGGCACAATGGAGGACGCGGGAGTCGGGGATGTGCCAATAATTAACGGCTTTTCATCTGCCCGAATGGAAAGGAAATCCCTGACCTTCCAGTATTCGTCCAGCGTTCTTCTGGCATATTCCGCAAAAATCTTCCCTTCCGGAGTGGGCTGAATACAGGTTCTCTGTCCGGCTTTCCGGTACAAAAGTGTCTGTTTCACCTCTTTTTCCAGAGATGAAACCGCAATGCTGACGGCCGGCTGAGTCATATACTGTTTGCGTGCCGCCGCCGCAAACGAACCCGTATCAATTACACTGAGATAAATCTCCATCCACCGAAAATTCATACTTCCTGCCTCCTCTGAGACCTGACATACCATCCGCACCTGTCCCGGCCGCCGCGGACCAGGCTTTATATTGTAACAGTTCGGTCCTGCATCTTCTTGCCCGCATACCGTGGACAAGAATTTACCCGACCCCCCGCAAGGCGGAACTGTTACTTTATATTAATAAGAATATTTTATATGTATTCCGTTTTCTTGTCAATTCCCCTTCAGGGACCCCTGTTGCATTTTTTAGATTCCGCGTCTATAATGAGCACAACCCCAATCAATCCCGAA
>CANRXD010000348.1 GCA_947643685.1 uncultured Clostridium sp.
CCAAGCCCCAGTCTGGAAGCTGCCGAAACAGCAATGGGATCACCGATTCCCAGATTATAAAATTCATAAATATCATTTCCGAATTTTGCAATACTGTCTACTTTATTAACCGCAAGAACCACAGGCTTTCTGGATTTTCTCAGCATGTCGGCCACTTTGGAATCCGCATCCACCAGTCCCTGTCTCACGTCCACAATAAAAATAATCACATCTGCGGTGTCGATGGCAATCTGAGCCTGTTCGCGCATCTGGGTAAGAATAATATCCCCGGAATCCGGCTCAATACCGCCTGTATCAATTAAAGTAAAGGTATGGCTTAACCAGCTGCAGTCTGCATAGATTCTGTCGCGGGTCACACCAGGGGTATCCTTCACAATGGAAATGGCACTGCCGGCCAGAACATTAAAAAGCGTGGACTTTCCCACATTGGGCCGGCCGACAATGGCAACTACTGGTTTACTCATATTTTCTCCTCACTTTACAGCTGTTTTATTTCCTCACAGCGGTCTCTTTTCTTTTAAAGAATCTCTCCGTCTTCCGAAAGGCTTAAGTCTTTCATGGCGGGCTCGTACATCCCGTGCTCTGCCGTCTGGATTTTGGCGGCCTCCGGGTCCAGAATGGCGTCCACAAAATCATATCCGCTTGATTTTACTATATTTATGGGAATCTGTAAAGCCGCTTCCGCCTGCGCTTTTGTCACATCATCCAGAAAAATCTCCTCTCCGCTTTTAAACATGGCGGCCGGGAGAAGAAGTCGTCCTCCCAGAGGCTTACCTTTTAGCTGTGCAATTAAGTCCTGGCCCGTAACAAGCCCTGCCACTGTGATCCTTTCACCGAAAAAGTCATTGCGGACAGGATAAAGATGCACCTTTCTTCCCGGATATATGGTGTGTATTTTTTCCAGAAGCTGCTTCAAATAAGGATAGGGAAGATATCCTGTGGCCATGGAAAGCTCTTCGGTCTTTTTATCATCCCTTCTTCCATCCAGGGCATCCGTCACTTCCTCATAAAGAAGCCGCAGCATCCCCACACCGTTTTCCAGCTGAAGATAGCCGTCGTAGCGTTCCTCCTCAGGGAGGCTGCGCCCTGCCAGAATATACCACTCGTCACTGGCGTGGATAAAATGAGTCCCGTACTCTCTGTAAATTTTTTTCTGCCAGCCCTCGATGGTATCAATCACCTTGCAGGCATCTTCTTTTGTAAAGGGCTCCAGAGGATACAGCCCGTCCCGGAACTTTGAAAGCCCCACAGGCACCACAGAAACACTCTGCATGCAGGGAATGTAGGCCGTAAGTTTTTCAATGGAAAATTCCAGTTCTTTCCCGTCGTTTACGCCCCTGCATAAAACAATCTGTCCGTTCATCTCTGTTCCGGCCTCATAGAGCCGTTCCATTTTCTTTAACGCTTCTCCGGCAAACCGGTTATTTAACATCTTACAGCGAAGCTCTGGATTCATGGTCTGTACGGAAATATTAATGGGCGCCAGATGAAACCGGATAATCCGGTCTATGTCCCTGTCGCTCATGTTGGTAAGGGTAACGTAATTTCCCTGTAAAAACGACAGTCTGGAATCATCATCTTTAAAATACAGGGTTTCCCGCATTCCCGGAGGCATCTGGTCAATAAAACAGAAAATACATTTATTTCTGCAGGAACGGTAGTCGCTCATAAGACCGTTTTCAAAAGTCAGTCCCAGATCCTCCCCGCCGCTTTCAATTTCCAGTTCCCAGTCCTCTCCGTTTGCTTTTCTGACCGTCATCACAAAGGATTCGCTGTCGGTCATATAGTCATAATCGAAAATATCTTCTATTTCTTCTCCGTCTATGGAAAGAAGAATATCACCTGGCTCCAGCTCCAGCTCTTCGCCGATGGACCCCTGCGCCACTGCTGTAATTTTATGTCCTTTATTTTTCACACTGATCCCTTTCCTGTCTTCTGAGAACTGTTACCATAATACCAGTGTTCTTCGGATTTGTAAAGAAATGATGTTCTTTTTTCAGAAATCCCGGACACACTATTGACGGAAAATACCGAATAATGTCTTTGACATGTCAAATCAGTATGTTTTCAACGACCGGCTTCCCATTGCGCCTTTAAAAATCGCTGCTCTGGAAAGCTGCCATGACCTTGCCAAAAAGGTCAACGACCATATTGTGAACTTTCGTCGCAATGACACAGAGGAGCTGAAGCGCAGACAGCAGAATCTTCAGTACCGGGGTTACGATGTGGACTCTTACCTTCTGGACTGTGCCTGCCCGCGGTTCGGAAGCGGAGAAGCCAAGGGTGTAGTGAGGGAATCCGTACGCGGTACCGATATTTTTGCCATGGTAGATGTAACCAATCATTCTCTCACCTACAAAATGTCCGGCTATATTAACCATATGTCTCCGGACGACCATTATCAGGATTTAAAGCGTATTATCGGAGCCTGTGCTTCCACAGCCCACAGAATCAACGTGGTTATGCCGTTTCTCTATGAGAGCCGCCAGCATAAGAGATCCAACCGCGAGTCCTTAGACTGCGCCATGGCGTTGGAAGAGCTGGTTTCCATGGGTGTTTCCAACATTATCACCTTCGACGCCCATGATCCCCGGGTGCAGAATGCCATTCCCTTATCCGGGCTGGACAACTTCATGCCCACCTACCAGTTCGTGAAAGCGCTTTTCAAGCATGACAAAACCTTAAAAATAGACAAGGACCATTTAATGGTAATCAGCCCTGATGAGGGGGCCATGAACCGTGCCGTATATCTGGCCAACAACTTAAGCGTGGATATGGGCATGTTCTATAAGCGG
>CANRXD010000349.1 GCA_947643685.1 uncultured Clostridium sp.
TCTTACCTGATTTTAATGTTAATAGGGGCCTGGCAAATAACCAGACCCATGTTTTTACATATCATATATTTTTGCACATCATAACTTTTATCAGATGGGAAGCGTTTTGTGCAAAATTTCCCACAAAATGGATACATATAGCTTTAAACCGATGAGAAGCGCACGTTCGTCAATGTTGAATTTACTGTTATGGTGAGGCGCTGCAATGTCACAGCCGATACACATATAGGCAGCTCTGCCGCCGTGGGACTGAACTTTTTCCATTAAATAGGCGGCATCCTCGGAACCGGAAAACCCACCGTCGGGTACATAATGGTGAATCTCGGGAATGCGGGCAGCGCCTGCTTTGATATACGGCTCCAGCTCCCTGTCACTGTCCGCGCTGGAAGCGCTTCCCTTAATTTCGGTTTTTACGGTACAGCCAAACATTTTTGCCGCCCCCTCCAGGGCATCCATGGCACGGCCAAAGACGGTTTGCTCAATGGAAGTTGTTTCTCCACGGGTTTCTAACTGAAGAAAAGCGTGGTCCGCTACCACATTTCGTCCGCTACCGCCTTTTATGGTTCCCACATTGATTCTTGCGGCACCGCGGGAGTCCTGACAGGCGGTGTGCATGGATAAGGTGGCGGCGCAGGCGGCTAAAATGGCATTATGGCCGTCCTGCGGGGAGGCGCCGGCATGGGAAGAAAGACCGGAAATTTCGGCGTCCACTTTTGTAGTGGAAAGAAAGCCTCTGGAGAGAGCCAGAAGCTCTCCGGTTTTCCATCCCATTCCCAGATGGCTGGTGAGGAAAATGTCCACATCGTCCAGGATTCCGCCCTCGGCCACAGACTGGGCGCCGCGGACGCCCTCCTCGGCAGGCTGGAAAATGACTTTTACAGTGCCTGAAAGCTGGTCTTTGATTTCATTCAGGGCAAGACAGACAAAAAGCCCCAGGGTCCCGTGACCATCATGTCCGCAGGCATGCATACAGTTTTCATTGACGGAACAGAAATTCTCCTCAACCGGCTGACGGCCAGGATCGGTGCATTCACTTACATCGTTGCAGTCAATATCAAATCGGAGAGCCACCACAGGCCCCGGTTTTCCTGTTTCCAGAACGGCACAGGCTCCGGTGAAGGCTCCCATCTTTTTTAATATTTCAGGATTGGCTCCCTGGCTTTCGGCGCGTCTGATACAGGCGTTTATCTCCTCAGGGGACGGATAGGACCACAAATAATTTTTATTGATGATTTCATGACCATATTTAACGGGAATTTCATGCTGTTCCAGAACCTCAATGATTTTTGCAGTCGTGCGGAACTCCCTCCAGCCAGGTTCCGAATGTTTGTGAAAGTCCCGGCGCTGTGCAATCATTTCTGTTTCATAGCGGTTCAATTTTTCCAGATAACTTCCGATTTCCATATCGATACCCCTTCCATATTTGATAATACTTTCAGTATAAAAGCCGGGAACAAAAAAGTCAACGAAAGGGCAGCATTTGTCGAAAATAGGGGAGCCATGTCATGCGAATTTATTTGCTTTTTGTAATATTTCGGAGTAAAATAGGATTCACAAATAATAGAAGGAGAACAGACATGACGGAGGGAGCGGATTTAAGCTTTGTGCACCTGGGAATTTCCGTTCAGCATATGGTGAAAAGCTTTTCTGTATTTGGAGTATCTTTTGCCTATTATGGGTTAATTATTGGAATCGGAATGATTGCGGGGCTGTTTGTGGCTTCAGCAGATGCAAAAAGACGGGGACAGGATCCGGATCTATATTTAGATTTTGCGTTGTATGGTATTGTTTTTGCAATTTTGGGAGCCAGACTCTATTATGTGGTGTTCCAGTGGGGATATTATAAGGATCATCTGGCGGAAATTATCAATCTCCGCAAAGGTGGTCTTGCTATATACGGCGGAGTGATTGCGGCTGTGATTACTCTCTGGATTTTTACAAAAAAGAGAGGAGTTTCCTTTTTTTCCATGGCAGATACAGCCTGCCTGGGGCTGGTGACAGGACAAATCATCGGCCGGTGGGGAAACTTTATAAACTGCGAGGCATTTGGCGGCTATACGGACAGTCTCTTTGCCATGCGGATAAAGCGGAGTATTGTCAATGAGAGTATGATATCACAGGAACTTCTGGACCATCTGATTACGGAAAACGGAATCCAGTACATTCAGGTGCATCCTACCTTCCTGTATGAATCTTTATGGAATCTGTGTTTGCTTTTATTCATGCTCTGGTACCGAAGAAGAAAACGGTTTACAGGAGAGATGTTGTTAATTTATCTTGCCGGATATGGAATTGGACGGACATGGATTGAAGGGCTGCGTACAGATCAGCTTTTAATCCCCAATACGGGGTTGGCGGTGTCTCAGGTGCTGTCAGTGGTTGTTGCCATCGCCTCTCTGAGTATTCTTTTACTCCGGCGTCGGAAGGAATTAGGGGAAAGCGAGGGGAAGACCTGAATGAACGAACAGAAACAGGAACTTGTAGAAAAAATTGAAAAGGTGAGAAAGGAACTAAATGACAGCATAGACGCAAAAATGGAATATGATATTATTTATCAGTACAGCGAAAAGCTGGACAAATTGATTGAACAATATATTTTGGCCGGTTATTAACTACGGTGCAGATATGGAAAACGAAATAACCATATTTTGATGATGCCTGCGTCAGCAGGCATTTTTGTTTCTGCCCGGGCTGTTACTTTTTCGTCATTTTTGCGTAAAAAGGTTATTGAATTTTTTATTCACCAGTTTACAACTTTTGAATATTTTTAAAGCCCGATAAAATATAGTATT
>CANRXD010000350.1 GCA_947643685.1 uncultured Clostridium sp.
AGCACGGATGTAAAGGCATAGTGGTAAAATGAATAATATTTCATATCTTTATTGAGAGCTTCCATGGTCTCGCCATTTTTTAATTTCTCCGCCAGGGCATTTAAGTCAGCCTCTTTAAACCGGGAAAAGTCCCCGCCGTATCTGGCTCCCAGCCAGGACAGAAGCTCAATCCAGTCCAGATGGACCGGTTCCTGACAGGTGTTAATATCCAGGCGGAAGGCTTTTTCCATCACGCCGGCAGGAATTGTGAAATCTACCCAGTGGACGTAATCTTTTTTTGCCTCTTCCCCGGAAGGCGCGGATTCCGGCTCCTGTTCGGAAAGAAGAAAGCTTTCCGCGGCGGCCTGCCTGCTTTTTAGGCAGAGGGACAGGGTTAGGAAAAGCAGAATAAAAAGCTGTGCCAGAATAATGGCAGTTGATTTCGAAATATGCGGTTGCGTCATGGCATACACTCTCCTGTGGTTTTACATAATTGGACTCCTGCCCGATGTGGAAAATCAGACGAAATTGCCTTACAAGCAAGCCTGACGTCTGTTTTCGTCCGGTTTTCCCCACCCCGTAGACTGTAACAAAATATATGCGGACATGCACGGGAATATGACTATTGTCACAGAAAATTAAGTGTGGTATGATAAAGAAGATGTCGAAGGGACAGGGGATGGGACAAAGCCCCCTAAATGATACTTTCGGAAAGGACGGAAACGATATGAAAAAACTGGAAGAGTATGTGGTAAGTATTCCTGATTTTCCAAATCCGGGAATTATTTTCAGAGATGTGACTTCGATTTTACAGGATGCGGACGGACTGAACCTGGCCATCGAAACCCTGCTTTCCATGTTAAAGGATGTGGATTTTGATGTGGTGGTGGGGGCGGAATCCCGCGGTTTTATTTTTGGAACTCCGGTGGCTTATGCGTTACATAAAGCCTTTGTTCTTGCCAGAAAACCGGGAAAACTGCCGAGGGAAACCGTATCCAGAGAATATGCGCTGGAATATGGAACAAGTGCCATCGAGCTTCATAAGGATTCCATTAAACCAGGTCAGAAGGTGGTTATCATTGACGATCTGATTGCCACCGGAGGAACCGTGGAAGCCATTGCGGGTCTGGTGGAGAAGCTGGGCGGCCAGGTGGTGAAAATCTGTTTTGTCATGGAGCTTGCAGGCCTTGAGGGGCGGAAAAAACTGGAAAAATACGATGTGGAATCCGCAATTATATATGAGGGACACTAAGGCTGTGGTAACAGTGCAGGTAACTCCTGAGCTGTTACCATTTCACTTTCTGCCCAGTACCTGTGTTGTGGCGTCCACTTTTTGTAGGAAGCCTCTTTAAGGGGTGGAAAACATAACGAATATTATGAATATTTTGATACATGATTTGGGAGAATATTCTTTTCAGAATCTGGACAATGATTTTCAGATAATCAATACGAATGTTAAGGCAGCGCCGTGTCAGGGCTGTTTTAAGTGCTGGACAAAAAATGCCGGTTACTGCGTATATGCGGACGCGTTTCAGCACAGCGGCGCTGCGGTCGGGAACAGCGAAAATGTTGTGATTATCAGTAAAATCTGTTATGGGGGATACAGTCCGGCGGTCAAACGTTTTCTGGACCGGGGCATATCCGACTGTCTGCCATTCCTCACTTTCCGCAGAGGGAAAACATATCACATCAGCCGTTATAAAATAAAGCGAAACTTAATTGTGTATTTTTATGGCGAGTACAGCGAATTTGAGCGGGAAACCGCCGAAGAATATGTGGCCTGCCATGCTGTTAATATGCAGGCTGACACGCATAAAGTGTTTTTTTCGGAATGCTTTGAGGATATAGGAGCGATCAGCCTATGAAAATTTTGATATTGAACGGAAGTCCGAAACGGAAAGGCAGCACTTCAGAACTGCTTGGCAGAATGGCGGGGCTGCTTCTTGCAGGCTGCAGGATTCAATATGCTTCGCTGCCAGTGAAAAGCGAGTCTTCGCGTGGTCAGGCTGTTGCTGAAATAATGCGGCAGTTTCATGACATTGACGCTCTCATACTGGCGTCACCTTTGTATGTGGACGGCATACCTTCTCATGTCCTGGAATTTTTGCAGCAGGCTGAGGAATTTTGCGTGAAGAACGGCTGTCATTTTTTTGTGTATGCAATCTCCAACAATGGTTTTATTGAGGGGGTGCATAACAAATCTCATCTGAGGATGTATGAATGCTGGTGCCAACGGGCAGGTCTGACCTGGGGCGGCGGTGTTGGCATTGGCGGCGGCGAGATGTTCCATTGCCTTTTCGTTTATTACCCCATTGTTTTTGCTGCGCTGATTGCAGTAAATCTTATAAGGTGCTGCGTAATGGGAACCGGGATTGCATTTTCCGACTGGCGGCCCCTGATAGAAAATATTGGGGTCTTTGTATTCCTTAACTGTGGCATATTTTATTGCATGGCCCGGCTGTCCATGGGGGTACGTAAGCTTCGGAGAATGAAAAACCGTTATACACGTGATATTTTTCACTCATTCTTGTTTATACCAATGGCGGATATCTTTATGACGATTACCGCACTATTCAATGGAAAAATAATTTTTACATTGTTGAAGCAGGATGATGGAAACCATTCAGAGGATACCTGAACGGTTACGGATGGAGATATACCGCCATCCAATCTTTTACACTTTACAAAGAACATATGTTCGTATATAATAGAGCCATGAGACGAGTTGTTTTTCATGTGGATGTGAACAGTGCCTTCCTCTCCTGGGAGGCGGTATACCGGCTTACACATTTGGGAGGGACTCTGGACTT
>CANRXD010000351.1 GCA_947643685.1 uncultured Clostridium sp.
ACCATTTTTATAAGAATTTTCAGGGTTTTACATACTGTTCAGTTTTCAAGGTCCTCTATTTTGCTTTGTTGCTTTTATCAGCGACAACTCTGATATTTTATCATGTTGTTTTTCATTTGTCAACAACTTTTTTATCTTTTTTATTCGCTATAAAAACTAAGCCCCGATGAATTCCGCTCATCGGAGCTTAAATATACCATTTTCTTTTTGCATTGTCAAGGGAATTTATTCCAGTTTTTAAACAATTTGTAACAGTTTAGCCATGCGAAGATTTAGAGCGAAAAAAGCGTTGAAAACTTGTTTTCATAAGCATTTTTCACTCTAAATCTTCATAGGGCGGATGCCCGGCGCTTCTTGTCCGCGGTACGCGGGCAAGAAGATGCAAAGCTGAACTGTTACGGCAAATTATATTTTTTTTAATAAACAACTTGCTTTTTTACAGCACACCCCTGATAATACCAAAAATCAGATAGGACAGCACATTATGGTCATAAATCCATGACAGCCACTGACTTTCATGAATCTGCCGCATAACTGAGGCCCCGGCACCGGTACCCGAAAGCGCATTAAAAATCAGGCAGCCTACCCATAAGAAGATCAACGCCTCTGCCCCGCCCAATACTGCTCCCGCTATCTGATTAAGACCAGAAAGAATTGGAAGCTTCGCAATTAAATCCAGCCAGATCACAAGCACCCGCAACAGTACAAATACTACAACAAACAGCACTGCAAAGGTAATACACCTGACAATGGTGTCCGCAAGATATCTGACAACATAATCCCGGAAAAGTTCAACGCCCATCATCTTGTACACTTCCCCGTTGTTATTTTCAATCAGGAGTACTTTCAGCTGCTCAGGCAGCTCCAGTCCTTCAATTATCTGGCGTTCCTCCGTTTTTTCAGGTATTAACGTTTCCTCTGTGTTTCCCAGAAGCTCCTCTAAACCAACCGCCTTTTCTATTTCATCCTTTATTGTTCCATAAACTGCTGTATCATTTTTAATCCACTCCGTCACAAAAGGCATCACTATATGCACAGATACCAGTGTAATCACAATTGCCAAAGCCGACACCGCCAGCCGTATGAAACCTTTATAATGCCCGTAAAGCACCATGCCAATCAAATATACTGCCACTGCAATCTCCAGCCAGTGCACGGACAGTTCTGCACTTATTTCCATCTAATCCCTCATTTCAATACGAACTGCCGGAGCGCTGCCGCAACTCCGGCTTTATTATTTGTGGTGGTTACATAATCTGCCGCCGTCTTTACAGAATCCTCTCCATTTTCCATGGCCACGCCGATTCCGGCCATGCGAAGCATAGAGGAATCATTTTCTCCGTCTCCAAAAGCCATGGTTTCCTCCGGTTGAATACCAAGATAAGAAGCCAGGCGCACAAGGGCACTGCCTTTATCAGCCCCTTCTGCATTAATTTCCAAATTATTGGGAATAGACGAAGATATCAGAATCCCGGGAACCACAGCCAGGGCCTCACGCATTCTCTGTTTGGCATCCATATCAAGGAAATACATATTGATCTTATCAATTTCCTTTCCCTGTGCTCCCACATACGCAATATTATCGGCGACAACCCGCCTGGTCTTTCTGATCAGATCCGCCAGGCCCTTTGTCAGCACATATCTTTCTGCGTTGGTATAGAAATATTCCGTGGTGTACGCAATTCCGTCTATATAAGCATCATACATTATGTCATCCCGGCTCTCCCTGGCCATAGTCATCACTTTCACTGCTAATTCTGTCGGTATACGGCAGGTGCTTACCTCCCTGTCCTCTTTCAGGTCTGCCACCACAGCCCCATTGGTCGTTATTGCGTATCGGACTCCCGGCAGAGCCTTTATTTCCTCCGGAAGGCCGAGGACAGTTCTCCCTGTGGCAGGAACAATTTCAATTCTTCTGTCCGCACATTCCAGAAGAGCTTTCATATTTTCTTCTGGAATATTTTTTTCATCATCCAGAAAGGTTCCGTCCATATCCGTGGCAATTAATTTGATTCCCATAAAATCTCCTCTTATAACCAGAAAAAGGCCCCGGGGACCTTTTTCTTTCATGCGTGGGGATGCCTGCACCAAAAGGCATTACCGTTTAATCAAAAAAGTTATCTTCATGCAGGATTAAATATCCGTCCTTATCATATTTGTGTGAAAATAAGCCTGTAAGCTTCTTTCCGAGTGATGGTTTTTCCGCCTTGTCTGCGGCTTCCTCAATGAGATCCACGGCAGTTTTCTTTGTCAGGGGAACTCCATCCTCCTCCATCATCTCAATGCGCTCATAGAGGGCAAGAAGGCTCTTTCCTGTAATGCTGCAATCAATTTCCGATGCATACTTACACGCATACTGGGCAAATTCGTCCAAATCCATCTCCGTTTTATCATCGTAGTCATCTGCGGGCTCAGAAGCCGGGACTGCATTTGTAACCGTTTTAGGAACTGCTTTCGGCGCCTTCCCGGGAACTGTCTCCACAGCCGCACGTTTTACCGGCTGTGCCTTAACTGGCTTAACAGGCTCCTCTTCTGGTTCCTCCTCAAATTCTTCGCTGTCTTCGTCTTCTTCGTCATAATCCCTTTCTGCCAGCTTTTTCTCTCCCCCGAAAACGGATTTTCTTTTTTGCCGGATTAACTCCTCTTTCGTTTCATACCCGTCGTGCTCAGGCTCATCATCACAGACCTCTTCCTCCTGTGCCGGAATTTCTCTTTCCTTTGGAACTTCCGCTTCTATAATTTCCTTTCGGGCCTCTCCTTCTACGGTTCGGGCCACATCC
>CANRXD010000352.1 GCA_947643685.1 uncultured Clostridium sp.
TGCTGGATCTTGGTACCGGGAGCGGAATCCTTGGAATTACGGCCCTGAAACTGGGCAATTACCTCGTTGGCGTGGGCATAGGCTTTCTGCATAATTTCATGCTCATTGACCAGTTCATTGGTCTGGGCTGTGGCCTCTGCCAGCATGGCATCAGCCTTGGAATGGGCATCGGAAAGAATTGCGTCCTGATTGCTGATGATTTTCTGATACTTTTTGATTTCATCCGGGATCCTGAGGCGCAGTTCCACCAAAAGCTCGTCCAGTTCCTCCTTATTTACGATAATTTTCGTTTTGGACAGCGGCTGAAAACTGCATTTGTCGATATATTCTTCGATTTCACCGATTATTTGTTCAATTCTGCTCATAATCTTCTCCTTATTTCTTTCCCCTTGCCCGGGCATTTAATTTCTTATGTACCTCTTCCTCCACGAAAGGGGTAACAAAACTGGAAATATCCCCTCCGTAGGCCGCCACTTCTTTTACAGAACTGGAGCTTAAGTACGCATATTTCAAATTAGTCGTCAAAAATACAGTGTCAATTTCCGGAGCGATGACCCGGTTTAACTGGGCAATCTGAAGCTCATATTCAAAGTCAGTAACCGCCCGGAGTCCGCGGACCAGTCCATTGGCCCCGCATGCTCTGGCAAAGTCCACTGTCAGGCCGTCAAAACTTTTCACTTCCACATTGGGCAGATGTTTTGTCACCTCTCTTAGCATTTTAACACGTTCCTCCACGGAAAACAATGGAGTTTTCGCGCTGTTGTTGAGAACGCCGATGATTAAATGGTCAAAGAGCTTGGAGGCTCTTTCAATTACGTCAATATGTCCTAATGTAACCGGATCGAAACTGCCCGGATAAATTGCTTTTTTCATAGGGTTTCTCCCTTGCTTTTCTAAACAGTTACTTATTTTATTCCTTTTGCGAGAAATACATGTTTGTTGGTTTTATATTCCTTACTGCGGAGGATCTGATACCCCATGGGGGCCGCCCAGGAAAAATCTGTATGTAAGGACGCTTCCACAATGATCCTTGTTTCCTCATGGACAAGAGACGAGTCCCTTATGGACTCTAAAACCTGCTTTTCCAGCATATGGTCATAAGGCGGATCCATAAAAATAAAATCAAAGCTGCGTCCCTGTGCGGAAAGAAAAGAAAGTCCTGAAAAAACATCCGAAGCCATTACCTCCGCTTTTTCTTCCAGCTTTGTGGTCCTTAAGTTGTCGCGGATGCAGGAAATCTGCCTGCTTCCGTTATCAATGAAAACAGCCTTTTTCGCACCGCGGCTTAAGGCTTCGATGCCCATGGCACCGCTGCCCGCAAATAAATCAAGAAAAACGCATCCATAAAGATCGTTCTGTATCATATTGAACAGGGTTTCTTTTATCCTGTCTGTGGTAGGCCTTGTTTCCATTCCCTCCACAGTCTTTAAAAGCAGTCTTCTCGCACTGCCTGCAATCACTCTCATAAAATACCTCGTGCCATGTATTCCCTAACATTATAATATCATCATCTTTGATATACAAGCGGTTTTTTCAAAAATAAATAACAGTGTAACCCACAAAAATCCCCTCCGCCGGCACATACGTCCGACGAAGAGGATTCTCATGTCTTAAGATGCCGCCGGCAGACGGCATGTCCGTTTTATGGCTTATTTACCGGCCATCTGCTTTTCCTGGGCCTCAATCATCTTCTTTACCATATAGCCGCCAACGCTGCCGTTCTGGTAGGAAGTAAGATTACCGTTGTAACCATTGGTAAGCGGCACACCTAACTCGGTTGCAACCTCCATTTTGAACTTGTCCATAGCCTCTTTCGCTTCTGGTACTACGACGCGGTTAGAAGAATTACTTGTACTTGTGTTAGACATATAAAACGCCTCCTTTTTGGTATTACCGGAGTTTATTTTGTAGTTGGTCTCGGCTGTTTGTTGCTACACTCCTATTATGGTCTGCGGCAAAAATAATACACTAGAAGGTTTTTCCTATTTTAAACACAGGAAAGCACAGAGATTTCCCCTTTTTTCCGCCGATGTCCGGTGGGAAAACAGAAGATCCGGATTGCAGTGAGTACAGATATCCGTAACGGAAATCTGACTTTCCGGCACTCCGGCTTCCATTAAGACGATACGGTTTGCTTCCCAGAGATTCAGCTGAAATTTTCCGTTATGCTTTTCATAAAACAGCCGTTGGTGGTCTTTTTTATCGAAGGCATCTGCAAATTTTTCTATGACCTCCGGTCCCACTTCATAACAGTCCTGGCAGATACTGGGACCAACACAGGCAATCACATCGGCAGGACTGGTTCCAAATTCCCGTTCCATCGCTTCCAGTGTAACCTTCCCCATTCGGTTTACAGTTCCTCTCCAGCCGGAATGGGAAAGGCCGATGGCCTTTTTCTTCACATCCAGAAAATAAAGCGGGACGCAGTCCGCAAAAAATGTCACCAAAGTCACGCCGGGACGATCGGTAATCAGACCGTCCACATCCCGGTAGTCCCTGTCCTTTGTGACACCCTTTCCTTCATCCTCCGGCGTTACGAGGCGCACATTGGTAGTATGGGTCTGCCAGGTGAGCACCATACGTTCCATGTCCACTTTAAGAGCCTTTGCCATTCGCCTGTAATTTTCCTTCACTGCCTCCGGATCATCGCCGCGGGTATAGGAAAAATTCATGGTGGAATAAGCGCCTTTACTTACACCGCCCATTCTGGTGGAAAAAGCGTGGGTGACCAGTCCGGTTTCCTCCAAAGCAGGAAAAGACAGCCAGGTGACACCCT
>CANRXD010000353.1 GCA_947643685.1 uncultured Clostridium sp.
CATGGAAAATGCTGCCGCCATTGCAATTAATACACTTTTTTTCATAATTCTCTCTCCTCCGCTTCATTATTCGTAACGGTTTTGTGCCTTCACAGTTACGTTTCTTCGCCAGACACGCCAATATTTTTGCATCTCTTTGATGGTATGCATTATAATGCATAAATATTCTTTTGTAAAGTACTTTTTTGATATTTTATAAGTTTTTATGCATTTTTCCTCGAGAATATACAAATGCATTCCGGCACTTATGCAATTTTACTATTTTATCGCGAAGACTCTCAAAAGTCAGATGTGCTCCGTAAATCATAACGCCCCGCTCCGGGCAGATTGGGATCTTTCACCTGTCAGACCATGTGCTGCCAGGCGCACCACCAGCAATCCGGCCCCTCAGGATTGAGGGGCCGGATTGCTGTGCCTTTATATTTTTATATTTTTGCAATGTCGATGAGCGTCAATTCCTGAGAGCGGTTTTCCATACTGGTTACCAGCGCTCTGGCTGTATCAATGGCAGTGAGAACCGTAACGCCTGTTTCGATGGCGTTTCTCCGGATAATGAATCCGTCATGGCTTCTCTCTGCGCCCTGGGCCGGAATATCAATGACAAGATCAATTTCATGGCCTAAAATCAAATCCAGAACGTTGGGGGACTCCTGCTCAATCTTACGGATGGGAATGGTCACCACACCGTTCTTATAAAGATGCCTGGCAGTTCCATTTGTACAGAAAATCCGGTAGCCCTGGGCCTTGAACCTTCTGGCAATGTCCACCATCTCTTCTTTATCAGAGTCGCGGACTGTGATAATCATGTTTTTATACCTGGGAAGTTTGATTCCCGCCCCCTGGAAGGCCTTATAAAGGGCTTCGTTGAAGGTCTTCGCAATTCCCAGACATTCTCCTGTGGATTTCATTTCCGGCCCCAGGCTTACATCGGCGCCGCGGATTTTCTCAAAGGAAAACACGGGCATCTTGATTGCAAAGTAGTCGGCCTCCTTCTGAAGACCCGGGGTGTAGCCCAGTTCTTTTATGGTATGGCCGCAGATAATCCGGGTTGCCAGAGGTACAATGGGGATTCCTGTTACCTTGCTGATATAGGGAACCGTTCTGGAGGAACGGGGATTTACCTCAATGATGTAAACATCCTCTCCGTCCACGATAAACTGAATGTTGATCATTCCCTTTACATGGAGGGCCCGCGCTAACTTCTCTGTATAGTCCACGATGGTCCGCTTATTGCCCTCGGTGATGCTCTGGGCGGGATATACGGAAATACTGTCGCCGGAATGGATTCCCGTGCGCTCAATGTGTTCCATAATACCAGGAATCAGGATATCCGTGCCGTCGCAGATGGCATCCACCTCGATTTCCTTTCCCATGATATATTTATCCACCAGAATCGGGTGCTCCTGAGCGATCTGGTTAATAATTCCGATGAATTCGTCAATATCCTCATCGCTTATGGCAATCTGCATCCCCTGGCCGCCAAGCACGTAGGAAGGACGCACCAGAACCGGATAGCCAAGCTTATTGGCCGCTTCCTTGGCTTCCCCGGCCGTAAAGACCGTATGTCCCTTGGGTCTCGGAATTTCGCACTGCTCCAGAATCTTATCAAACAGTTCCCTGTCTTCGGCCGCGTCCACATCTTCGGCCGCCGTTCCAAGAATTGGAACGCCCATTTTCATCAGGGCCTCCGTAAGCTTTATGGCTGTCTGGCCGCCGAACTGCACCACGGCTCCGTCCGGCTTTTCAATGTCCACAATGCTCTCCACGTCTTCGGGAGTCAGGGGCTCAAAATACAGCTTGTCCGCAATATCGAAGTCCGTACTTACGGTTTCCGGGTTGTTATTGACAATGATGGTCTCATAGCCCTCTTTTTCAAAGGCCCATGTGCTGTGTACAGAGCAGAAGTCGAACTCGATTCCCTGACCGATACGGATGGGGCCGGAACCCAATACCAGTACCTTCTTTTTATCTGTGGTGCCGTCCGCCTCATTTTCGCTGCCAAAACAGGAGTAGTAATAGGGAGTCTCGGCGGCAAACTCAGCGGCACAGGTATCCACCATCTTATACGCGGCGCGGATCCCGTTTGCATGGCGCATGGCCTTAAGCCTGTCCCCGGAAATTCCGGTAAGACGGGCGATCACGTTGTCCGGAAATTCGATTCTTTTGGCTTCCTTTAAAAGCTCCGGAGACAGGTTGGTTCCGGCATCCTTTAAGGCCTGCTCCATTTCCACCAGAATGGCCAGCTTGTCGATGAACCAGTTGTCAATCTTTGTAATGGAGTGGATAAGCTCATAGTCGAAGCCGCGGCGCAGTGCCTCGGCAATGACCCAGATTCTTCTGTCATCCACCTTCTTTAGCTCTTTCTTTAACTGAGCCGTGGTCAGCCCGCTGTAATCATAGGACATAAGGCTGTCCACATGCTGCTCTAAGGAACGGAGGGCCTTCATGAGACCGCCCTCGAAGCTGGTGCAAATACTCATGACCTCGCCGGTGGCCTTCATCTGGGTTCCCAGGCTTCTCTTTGCGCTAATGAACTTATCAAAGGGCAGGCGCGGCATTTTCACCACCACATAGTCAAGCATGGGTTCAAAGCTTGCATATGTTTTCTTTGTAACTGCGTTTTTAATTTCGTCCAGAGTATAGCCTAAGGCAATCTTTGCGGCCACCTTGGCAATGGGATATCCGGTCGCCTTGGAGGCCAGAGCGGAGGAACGGCTCACACGGGGGTTCACCTCGATGACGCAGTACTCAAAACTTTCCGGATGCAGGG
>CANRXD010000354.1 GCA_947643685.1 uncultured Clostridium sp.
CCGCAGTTTCACTTGTCATTCCCCCTTTTAATGTAGTATAGCATCCTTTCCATCAAAAGGAAAGAACAAAGATTGTTTAAAACTCCTTCTTATTCATAATGGCAATGCTGATTTTCAGGGAAATAAGCAAGCCTGCAATGGCGGTCCCAAAGATTCCTGCCAGAAATTTTCCCGTGCTCACCGCCAGTAAACGATTCCATACAGAAATCAGATCCACATGGAATCTTCCGGCAGCCCTGACTGCGGCAAAGGCAGCAGCATACATGAGGCAAACGGCTCCAAGCATTGCAATTCTGCCCTTTTCTCCGCCGAATCTGAACTGAAAGGGAAGCATGACAGCCAGCAGAATCAATAACGCCGGCAGCACCAGCAAAGCGATCATTATCGTATCCTTTACCATAACTGTGTTTTTTAACACTCCGGCAATACCGGAAAAAACAGTGGCAAAAAGCCAGGAAACGCCGCCGGTAATAAGGCCAAATCCGTATTTTTCCACCGTGTAGCCTTTTCTGCTTATGGGAAGGGAAAACAGGAATGCATTGCCGTTATCAAACTCGTCATAACTGATCGTGCTCAGAGTAAATAAAGAGCCCACAAACGTCATATATCCGATGACAAATGACGGCTTATCCATAAATATGGCCATCCCGATTGCCATTACAGCAATGGTAGCAAAGAAATTTCTATGGCCTTTCATCAATTTAAAGTCTTTTACCAGCATACCTTTCATATTTTTTCTCCTTTTATCATTAATGTAAGGATTTCATCGATATTACCTCTCTCCACTGCCATCCCAGGATAATTATCCGCATAGTATTGTTTCTGGTCTGTCAGGCAGCGATATCCGTAGTTTTCCCTCTGGGAACGCAAAATATATTGTCTGTCCAGGCCGGCGTACTGCTCCGCATCGGCTTTTAATATCCCATAATCGCTTAACAAAACGTCCGTATCTTCATGCATGATAATTTTTCCTTCCTCTATCATATAAATATCATCACACAAATTTTCCAGATCACCTGAAATATGGGAGCTGATCAGAATTGAGCGCTCTTCATCCTCCTCCATAAATTCTCTCAGCATTTCCAGTATTTCCTCTCTTGCAATCACGTCCAGGCCTGCCGTCGGCTCATCAAGGATCAGCAGTCTGGCATTGTGGGAAAGCGCCACTAAAACTTTCAGCTTTGCTTTCATACCTGTTGAAAATTCTTTTATTTTTTTGCTGCAGGGCAGCTCTGATTTCTGCAGCTGCCGGACAAAAAACGCCTTATCAAAGCCTTCATAAAGATGATCCAGAACGGGAATGATGTCATTGACGGTCAGATATCCGCTAAAGCCGGAATCGGACAGGGCGACGCCCAAATTCTGCCTGTCCCTGGCATGAAGCTTTTGTATATCTTTTCCAAGTATACGAACCGTTCCTCCGTCAGTGGAAATCAGACCCAGAATTGCCTTAAATACCGTAGTTTTTCCGGCCCCGTTTTGTCCGATCAGCCCTGTGATGCGGCCCTTTGGCATTTCAATGGAACAGTCCAGGGAAAAATTTTTATAATTTTTTCTTAAATGTTCAATTCTTAACATAAGCACTCCTCCAAAATCAGGTAACCGTTCAGCCTCCGGACAAACAGTTACAGAATCAGTTCAAACAAACTCCTGATATCTTCATCGCTTATTCCGTATCGTCTGCCTTTTTGGATCGCCATTTCCAAATCGGCCTCCACTTCTTTTTTCTGCTCCTCCAGCAAAAGCTTTGGATTCACGGCTGCCACATAGGTTCCTTTCCCATGGACCGTAATTGCGAACCCTTCATTTTCTAAACTGTCATATGCCTTTTTGACAGTCAGAGCGCTGATTTTAAGCTCTCTCGACAGAGTGCGGACCGATGGAAGAATATCATTTTCCTTCAGTTTTCCATTACGAATCAACAGTTTTATCTGATCTGCAATCTGCTCATAAATCGGAACCATGAGAGAACTGTTAATTATGATTTTCACCCTCTTATCCCCTCCCTTCCCGAAAACAGTATATAACAGTATATAACAGTTGTCAAGTGTTATATACTGTTTATCTGGTTTGCCCTTAATTATAACAATTTGACCGGACATGATTCCAATTCCCGTCCGGCTGTATATGATACAATAACCTGATTTTCGGAGGCTTTTATGGCTTTTTATACCCCAACTGTCGGTATTATTACCAACATTGACTATCAGAGCGGAAGCTCTTTCTCATCCGGCGGCTGCTCCGTTTTATTCTCAGTACAGAGTGAAGACCAGGGGCAGATCCAGGTATCTCTTCCTGCCAACGCCTATGTTTTAAATCTCCACCAATTCAGAATCGGCGACCGTGCCACCTTCTTTTACAGTACCAACGCACCGATGCCGTTAATCTATCCTCCCAGGTACCAGGCCGTGGCTGCTGCCTATACCCCCCATGGCACCACTGCCACTCTGGATGTGTTCAATGAAATGCTTACAAATTCCGACAACACTCTGACTTTAACGCCGACCTGGAACACACCCGTTATGCTGCCCAACGGCCAGGCCTACGCCAGTGATCCCGGCGGACATCTTCTTCTGGCCATCTACTCTGCCACCACCAGAAGCATTCCTGCTCAGGCAATCCCCGAACAGGTAGTGATATTCTGCCCGGGGACTTAATAGAGCGCAAACGGTACAGACCCCCTCACAGGAAGGTTTGTACCGTTTTTGCAACTGTGCGGCAAAACTGCGTATTTAC
>CANRXD010000355.1 GCA_947643685.1 uncultured Clostridium sp.
AATGTTCCCCCTGCTTTTCTATATTCAGTGAATACTTCTGGTAGACCGCCGGAGGATAAAAAATACTTAAAAATCTTCTTGCGATCACCTCATAGACTTTAAGGGGAAGCGCACCGAGGGTTCTTAAGGCCGAAAAACCCTGCCCGGTGGAAATAATCGCATAGTGGTCTGTAATCTGTTTGTCATTCACATACCTGGTACCGGAAATCTTCTTATAAGAGCCCATGGAAAGGACTTCCCCGGCCAACGCGGAAAGAGGAGCAAAACTTTTCAATCCGCCGATATTTTTATGGATTTCCTTTGCCACTGCCGTGGACAAAACTCTGGCATCGGTTCTCGGGTATGTTACCAGCTTCTTCTCGTACAGCTCCTGAACAATCTTAAGCGTCTCATCGGGGCTGATTTTAAACATCTTCGAGCAGTCATTCTGAAGCTCTGCCAGGTTATACAAAAGAGGGGCATTTTTTACCTCTTTCTTTTTTTCTATGGAGCAGAGAGTGCCTTCCATGGGTTCCTTTGAAAGAAACCTCACCAGCTCCTCTGCTGTTTTTTTCTCTCTGAAGCCGTTTTCTTTATATAATGCCGGAGTTTTGAAATACCGGGATCCTTCCACAGCCCTCCATTCGGCTTCAATCCTGTCGTCCCCGAAGCCCTCTTCTTCAAAGGAAGCCATAACACGGTAAAAGGGAGTCTTTACGAAACTTCTGATTTCTCTTTCTCTGCGGACCACCATCCCCAGCACGCAGGTCATTACCCGGCCCACAGATAAAACCGCCCTTTTTTCTTTCAGGTAGGAAGCCACGGAAGGGCCATATTTTAAAGTAAGGACTCTGGAAAAATTAATTCCCATCAAATAGTCCTCTTTGGCCCTTAAATAAGCCGAAGCCGCCAGGTTGTCATATTCCGACAAATCTCTGGCATCCTTTACGCCTCTTAAAATTTCTTCCTCCGTCTGGGAATCAATCCAGACCCTGAGCCGCTTCTTTCCCCTGATTCCGGTCATTTGCTCCACCAGACGGTATATATACTCCCCTTCACGCCCGGAGTCGGTACAGACATAGATAGTATCCACCTCCGGCCGCTCCAGAAGGCCCTTTACGATCCGAAACTGTTTCTTTACATCATCAATTACCTGATATTTGAATTTCTCAGGAAGAAACGGCAGCGTATCCATGCTCCATCTCTTTAAGGCCGGATCATAGCTTTCCGGGTAGCACATTGTGACCAGATGCCCCACGCACCAGGTGACAATGGCCGTCTCTGATTCAATAAAGCCGTCTCCCTTCCGGCCGTTTATTTTTAAAGCTTTGGCAAAAGCCTGGGCAACGCTGGGCTTTTATGCAATAAATAACGATTTACCCATGTACTTCCTTTCCATTCGTTTCAAAATGAATCCCTGATATCACCAGAGCGAAAAACATCAGAACACATCCGACAATCATTTTTCCCGTCAGAACTTCCTTTAAAAAAATCACAGAAAAAATTGTGCCGAACACTGCCTCTAAAGACAGCAGAAGAGACGAGGCGCTGGCAGTTAAAATTTTCTGCCCCACCATCTGTATGGCATACGCCGCCATGGTGCAGAAAATGGACAGATACAAAATTCCCGCCACAAGTGTCCTGTCTCTCAAAATTTCAAAAGAAAACGCCTGGAATCCGTCCAGAAAAGGAGCCAGGATCCAGTTCAACACCCCCACCACCGCCACCTGTATGATGGCAAGAAGGATAGGGTCCTGATTTTTCGTAAATCTCTCCGCCAAAACCAGATGGACCGTAAAACTAAGGCTGCATAAAAAAGTCAGAAAATCCCCGAAATTTACTGCCGTAACTCCACGGAGAGTCAAAAGCCCCAGTCCGGCGACCGCAAGGACCGCCGCGAAAAGATTATTGATCCCTGGTTTTCTCCCGTTCACCGCCCAGGAAAGAAAAGGCACCAGAATCACATAAAGAGCAGTGATAAAAGCGTTTTTGCTGGCAGTGGTATATTTAATTCCATAGGTCTGCAAAAGGTAGGAAAGCTCCAGAACGATTCCCACAAGGAGCCCGTTTCGCAGGCTTTCTCTGTTTAAACGGCGCAGGCTCTTCGGAAACGCCGCCATCATGGCAGCGGCAGCAGCCGTAAACCGGAGGGCCAGAAGATACCCCGGAGGAACCTTATCCACAGAGGACTTCATTACCACGAAGGAGCCGCCCCAGATAATAGTAACCATAATCAGTCCTGCCGCCGCAAGAACCTTTGTACCTGTCTTATATTCTCTTTCCATTGATCTGTTTTCCTATACCTTATCGCACAAAGTGCGCCCGTCCGAAGGACTCTGTATTACGGTGTGCCCTTTGGATATGTAAAAATGGTATCCTGTTTTACTGATATATGTCCTGCCCGCAAAAATTACAGCAGAGGCGAACTGAGGCTTATTGACAGCGTCAGGATACATCTGTGTCTCAAAACAGAAGGCACTCCTTTTTCCATAGACGGCGCCGTCCTTCCCCTTCTCGCCTTCCAGCCAGTTGGCCGTATAAAACTGCATGCCCGGAAGATCAGTATATACATCCATGGCCCGTCCGCTGTTTTCCTCAACGGCCGTTGCCGCCAGAGCATAAACTCCGGGAATATGGTTTAAACACCAGTTATGATCATAGCCCCCGGCCTGCATAAGCGGAACATAATCAGAATCAATTTCCGCTCCAATGGACTTAAAGGTTCTGAAATCCATGGGGG
>CANRXD010000356.1 GCA_947643685.1 uncultured Clostridium sp.
AAAGCGGCGTATCAATTGGATATTGCGCTCAAATTGCAGGGGCGACAGAGGAGGAGTTTATCAATTATCTTGGGAAAAACAATGTTTCAATCTTTCATTTTGATAATCAGGAGGAATTTTTGGAGGAATTAAATAATGCCTAAGGTGATTGTGAATTCTACACCGCTTATTGTACTTTGCATAATTGGGTGATTGAATATTTTGAGAGAATTATATCAGGAGATTACGATTCCAAGGGCTGTGTATCAGGAGGTTACAGCGTTGGAGGATTCGGCATGCATACAAATCAAAACGCAACGGGATTGGATTTATGTGGAAGAGATTGAAGATCATACGGAGAAGAAAATGTATAAGGCAAAGCTGCATGCAGGGGAAAAATAAAGGAAATTTGGACAGGCAATAGACTAAAATAGGAACCAAGCTAGGGAAACCACAGTGTTTATTCTAATTTGGTTTTTCACTGAAAAAGTGCCGAAAAAAACACAGATGCAATATGAACTGATATTAGCTGATATGTAACCAGGAACATGGTATCAGTCAGGTGAATTTATGGAGTTATTGGGCGTGAAAGAGAGCAGAATGCGGACATTATTTAAAGAATTAACAGCCGCCCATTTATTAGAAGACAACGGCTCAACAAAAGGGAAAAAATATAGAAAGCTATGATGAATTTCTTTAAGAGTAAAGAAATTCAGAAAAAATAACAAGGGGACATAAAAATGCAGATTACCATCATACACGGCCAAAGCCATAAGGGCTCTACTTATCACATTGCAAGAATGCTAGCAGAAAAGCTGAAAGGCGAAATCATAGAATTTTTCCTGCCAAAGGATTTCGGCGCTTTCTGTATCGGGTGTACCAGCTGCTTTGAAAAGGCAGAAAACAGGTGCCCCCATTATGAGGATTTAAGGCCTATTACGGAAGCCCTGGACAGGGCAGATGTGATTATCCTGGCAAGCCCGGTGTATGTATATCATGTAACCGGCGCGATGAAAAGTTTCTTGGATCATTATGGGTATCGCTGGATGGTGCATCGGCCGGAGGAGAGCATGTTCCGCAAGCAGGCAGTCTGTATTTCCACTGCGGCCGGGGGCGGAATGCGGAGTACCAACAAGGATATGGCGGACAGCGCCTTTTTCTGGGGCGTTGCAAAGATCTACCGATATGGTGTAGGCGTGGCTGCAGTCTCTTGGGAAAAGGTAAAGCCGAAGCTTAAAAGGCGCATAGAAGTAAGAACAACTGCGCTTGCCCGGGAAATCCGAAGAAATGACGGAAGGGTACACCCCTCTATAAAGAAAAATTGCTTTTTATACATCATGCGGCTGGCCCATAAAAGCGGCTGGAATCCGGTGGATGCGGATTACTGGAGATAAATGGGTTGGCTGGGAAGAAAGCGGCCCTGGAGAGGGTGAGTATGTTAGTGGAGTGTTTGCAAGTGGTCAGACATCTGATATGGAAACCCTGCAAGCTCATGTCATGCCTTGAATTTTTCATAAATCAATTTCCCCTGCTTGGCCAAAATCTCCTTTAAATAAGCCGGCGCAATCACATCCACCTGTGGGCCGAAGGACAAGAGAAAGCTCACCAGCCATGGGTCCGCAGGCATATAAGCGGATACAAGGAGCTTTCCGTTTTCCTCCTGGGTGACATAATTTCGGTCAAATTCATCATAAACCCGATAGGCCAGCTCCTTTGGGAATCGGAGTACAATCTGGGTGCAAGCGGCGTCCGAAGACTCCTCCGCTTCCGGAAAAGACCGGGGCTCAAAATGCTCCTCCAAAGGCTCCAGCTCCAAAATACGGTTCAGCTTAAAGATACGGTAGCCCTCCTGCATCGTACAATATGCCTTCAAATACCAGGCTGAGCCCTTGTAAGCAAGCTTTAAGGGCTGCACAATCCGTTCACTCAAAACTCCGCAGGAATTGGCGTAATGGATTTTTACACATTTACACTGTAAAATGGCGGATTTCAACAGGGAAAAGGTATTGTTCTGGCGCTTGGGCTCCCACCATCTGGAAAAATCCACCTCAAACCAGTTTTCCGAGGAAACCTGAAAAAGACCCGACAATTTTTCCAGGATTCCCAGCTCAAAATCGTGGCCCACTGCTGCCAGGCTTTGAAGAGCGGAGAGGATCTCCTGCTTTTCCTGCCTGGATAACAAAGCCCGATCCAGAACGAAATCCTCCATGATATGAATGCCGCCGTTTCGCCCTGCTTCCGTAAAAACGGGAATACCGGCGCTGCTTAGGGCGTCAATATCCCGGTAAATGGTCCGCACGGATACCTCCAGCTTTTCGGCCAGCTTTGGAGCTGTGGCCTGGCCGTGCTGTAATAAGTGATATAAGATCTGAAATAATCTGCTTTCCTGCATCTGTGCCCCTCATTTTTTGTATTTGCTCTGTGAGCCGTCTGCTTTTAGTATAACGCAAAAAACCTGACAGTCAATGTCAGAATTGGAATTTAAGCGATTGGATTTTTAAGGTTCATCATGATGATATTATCACATACGTTCAGGTAATCACAGTTTTCTATGGTCAATATAATGACAGCAATTCCCTTCTTCTTTAGTTGATGAATCATTTGCGCAATGCACTGCTTGATCGTAAGATCATTTTCGGAAAAAGGCCGATTGAATATGACAAGTCTGGGATGAAGCAGACAGAGACGCTCATATAAGAGGTGAATTCTTTCTTCTTTTGTCAAAAACTCGATGCTTTCC
>CANRXD010000357.1 GCA_947643685.1 uncultured Clostridium sp.
AGCTCCGCGTCTACTCTCCTGCCGGAACAGCTCTTCTTCCCAAAATGCAGGAAATCGCCGACAAAATTGAACCCGGCACAACAATTACTGTTCGGGAATCCAGAAAAAAAACAGAAACGAACATAAAAAAACAGGACAATCATTCACATGATACTCTGGATATTCTTTCAGGCACTGTCCTTTTCCTGGCCGGAGAATTTCTTTCCGCCCGTATCCCCTCTGTCTCCATTGCCTGCTTCGTGGCTGCCTATATCATGCTGGGACGGGAAATACTTCTGACTGCTTTAAAGAACATGAAATCCGGTCATGTAATGGATGAAAACTTCCTTATGAGTATCGCAACTCTTGGCGCTTTTGTTATCCGCCAGTATGATGAAGCTGTTGGAGTTATGCTCTTCTACCGCATTGGCGAAGCTTTCGAGCACCGGGCTGTGGAAAAGAGCCGCAGCCAGATCATGGAAGCTGTGGACCTTCGGCCGGAAACCGTTCTTTTGGATGAAAACGGTATGGTCCGTGAAATTCCGGCGGAAGAGGCCATGGCCGGACAGATCATTCAGGTTCGTCCCGGAGACAGGATCCCCTTAGACGGCGTTATACTGGAAGGCGAAAGCCGTATTGATACCTCCCCGATCACAGGGGAACCGGTTCCTGTTTCCGTATCAGCAGGAAGCTCTGTTCTCTCCGGATGTGTAAATACCTCCGGGCTGTTAAAGCTTCGGATAGAAAAGGAGCTTTCCGAATCCATGGTTACAAGGATCCTGGATTCCGTGGAAAACGCCGCTGCCAGCAAACCACAGGTAGAGCGTTTCATCACAAAATTCGCGAGAATTTACACCCCGGTCGTGGTGGGCCTGGCCGCCGCCACTGCCATCCTCCCGTCTCTTATCACCGGCGACTGGAGTCACTGGGTTTATACAGCCCTCACCTTCCTGGTCATCAGCTGTCCCTGTGCCCTGGTTCTCAGCGTTCCACTGGCCTTTTTCTCCGGAATCGGAGCCGGCTCCCGGAAAGGAATCCTCTTTAAGGGCGGCGTTGCCCTTGAAGCCTTAAAGGATGTAAAGACAGTTGTCATGGATAAAACTGGAACTATCACCAAAGGCAATTTCGTGGTGCAGAATATCTGCCCGGAACCCGGCATCACCAAAGACGAGCTCCTTCAGCTTGCCGCCTGCTGTGAAACAGCCTCCACCCACCCCATCGGCAACAGCATTCTGACCGCTGCCAGGGAAAACGGACTTTCCATAGAAACGCCAAATGATATCGAAGAGCTTTCCGGAAAAGGCATCCGCGCCGTCACCAAAGCCGGCACTCTTCTCTGCGGGAATAAAAAGCTTATGGAAGAGAATCATGTAAATCTCTCTTCTTATAAGGAAGAAGCTGCATCCACCATGGTTCTTCTTGCCAGAGACAACACATATATTGGCTCTATTTCCATTGCCGACACCATAAAACCGGAAGCCGCCTCTGCCATTGCCGCTTTAAAGAAGCTTGGCATCCATACGGCAATGCTCACCGGAGACGGTGAGAAAACAGCAAATGCCGTTGCCAAAGAAACAGGAATTGATACTGTGTACTCCAAGCTCCTTCCCGGAGAAAAGCTGGATATTCTTAAAAAGCTCCGTTTGGAATCCGGAAGCTCCATGTTCGTCGGAGACGGCATCAATGACACCCCTGTACTGGCCGGTGCCGATGTGGGCGCTGCCATGGGAAGCGGAGCCGACGCTGCCATTGAGGCCGCCGATGTGGTCTTTATGACTTCCAGCATGGAAGCGATTCCCGCCTCCATCCGCATCGCCAGGGAAACCGGGACCATTGCCTGCCAGAACATGGTCTTTGCTCTGACCATTAAGGTTCTTGTGATGATTTTAGGACTTTTGGGCTTTGCCTCCATGTGGATGGCCGTTTTTGCAGACTCCGGTGTCGCCATGCTCTGTGTACTGAACGCAATCCGTATTCTGTATAAAAAGCAGCAGTAACCTGAGCAGGTCATACAGGTCTGCACGTTTGCTGCGGACAATGAACCCTCCCGAAATTTTTTCATACTATAAAACATCAAAATTTTTCCGGAGGAAAATCATGAAAAAAATAATCTGCGGCATTATTGCAGGCAGCCTGGCACTTTTTTCCCTTGCCGGCTGCCAGAAGGAGTCAACGGGAAAAACACCTGTGACTTTAAATGAAGTGGCACATTCCATCTTCTATGCCCCCCAGTATGCGGCCATTGAGCTGGGCTATTTTGATGATGAAGGACTTGAACTCACCCTGGTAAACGGCGGCGGCGCCGATAAGGTTATGACCGCTTTGGTATCCGGTGAGGCTGACATCGGATTCATGGGTTCCGAAGCCTCCATCTACACATATGCCGGCGGCGAAAAGGATTATGCTGTAAACTTCGCCCAGCTGACCCAGCGGGCCGGAAACTTCCTGGTGGGACGAGAGCCGGAAGCAGATTTCAAATGGGAAAATCTCGTAGGAACCAAGGTTCTGGGCGGACGCGCCGGCGGTATGCCCCAGATGGTGTTTGAGTATATTTTAAAGAAAAACGGCATCGACCCGAAAACGGACCTGACCATCGACCAGAGTATAAGCTTCGGCCTTACAGCCGCCGCTTTTACCAACGACGATTCCGATTATACCGTGGAATTTGAGCCTTTTGCCACTGGTCTGGAAACCGCAAAAGACGGCTATGTG
>CANRXD010000358.1 GCA_947643685.1 uncultured Clostridium sp.
TCCACATCAATGCCCAACTGGCTTTTCGGCAGGTCGCGAACATGTCCGCCAGACGCGTCCACTTCATAATTGCTGCCTAAAAACTTTTTAATTGTCTTCACCTTTGCGGGAGACTCCACAATCACAAGACTGTTCGCCATAATAACCTCACAACTTTCTGCAATAATATTGATTCCCAATTCCCTGAATAAGCCCTTTAAGCTCCAAATTTACCAGTCCTTCCATCGTCTCTGTAACAGACAGTCGGCTTGCATTCATGATTTCCTCCAGATGTCTGGGGCGCGAATCTAAGCAACTATACACCAAATTTTCTTTCTTGGCAAGTCTCTTTTCTGAATTTTTATGAACTATTAATTTTTTATCATATTTTATTCCCAGGTATTCCAAAATATCCCCGGGATTAAGACAAGGCGCTGCTCCGCTCTGTAAAAGCCGATTGCATCCGGCGCTCAGAGGATCTGAGATGCGTCCCGGTACGGCAAAAACTTCCTTTCCCTGTTCCAGGGCCAGATCAGCCGTAATCAGGGATCCGCTTTTTTCTCTGGCTTCTATTATAACAACCGCATCGGCTAACCCGCTGATAATTCGATTTCTCCTTGGAAAATTCATGGATGCTGGCCATGTCCCCGGAGGAAATTCCGTCAAAATGCCGCCCTGAGCTTCCATATCAGAAAACAGACTGTAATTTTCTCTGGGATAACAAATATTGATTCCGCATCCCAGAACTGCAAAAGTGTTTCCGTATTCCAGAGCTCCTTCGTGAGCCGCTCTGTCCACCCCCACGGCAAGGCCGCTGATCACCTGAACCCCCTCCCCGGCAAGGGAGGAAGCAAACCATCTGGACATATTTCTTCCATACTCGGTACAGTTTCTCGCCCCCACCAGGGCAATGGCAGGCTTATCCGCCTGCGGAAGCCGTCCCTTTACGAACAGGGCAGCAGGCTTGTCTCCATATGGCAAAAGCCTGGGCGGATATTCATTTTCAAAAAAGGAAACAAACCGGATATTTCTGCGTGAAAGTCCGTCATACTCCTGTTTCCATTCTTCCTCCCTGATTCTGGCGGAGCAAAGGGCCTGTATCCGCGTTTTTGTAAGAATACCTGTTTTCTGCAGTTCCTTTTCATCTGCCATCCAGATTTCCCGAAAACTCCTAAAATATTCATAAAGTTTATAGATGGAAACAGGTCCCATTCCGGTTACATGAATAAGAAAATAAAGGTATTCTTTTTCTGTCATGATTCTCCCTCCTCAATTTTTATAACAATTCATATGCCCCTAGGCTGCTACCAGTTTTTCCAATACTTCTCACGAAATCTGGCAAAGGATACCGCCTCGCACAAATGCACATGGGAAATCTGCTCCTTTCCTTCCAGATCGGCAGCAGTTCTTGCCACTCTTAAAATTTTATCGTGCATTCTGGCCGAAAGCTCCAGGTCACTAAATATTTCTTCCATAAAATGACTTTCTTCCTTTCCAAGCTGACAGAATTTACGGATTTGCTTTCTGTTCATTTCCCCATTGCATCGGATGGATGTACCCAAAAATCTTTCTTTTTGAATTTCTCTGGCAGCCTCAACTCTGGCCCTTATGGCGGCAGAATCTTCATTTTTTCCGGAATCAGACATTTCCTTATATGTCACAGGGGCGGCCTCCACACAGATATCTATGCGCTCAAGCAGGGGCCTTGAGATACGTCCCAGGTATTTTTTTATTTCTCCCTGGGTGCAGGTGCATTTAACCGGATCGGGATAATAACCGCATTTGCAGGGATTCATGGCAGCAACAAGCTGAAAATTAGCAGGATAGCAAAAGGACCCGTACACCCTCGAAATGGTTATGCAGCGCTCTTCCAGAGGCTGACGCAAAATCTCCATGGCGGCCCTTCCCATTTCCGGCAGCTCATCCAGAAAAAGAATCCCCCCCGTAGCTAACGATATTTCTCCCGGCCTCGGCCTGCTTCCGCCCCCTGCCAGTGCCTGTGCCGTTATGGTATGATGAGGGGCACGGAAAGGCCGTTTTAAAACCAAAGGCTGTTTCTCATTCAAAAGATGGCAGACACTGTATATTTTTGAAATTTCAATGCATTCCTCCAAATCCATTCCTGGTAGTATCGTCGGCATCCGCCGGGCCACCATGGTCTTCCCCGATCCCGCCGGCCCGATCATCAAAAGATTATGCATACCTGCCACTGCCACCTCCGCAGCCCTCCGCAGAAGCGGCTGGCCCTGCACCTCTGAAAAATCCACATCATACTGGTTAAATCCGGGCTGCGATTTCCCGGCACTTTTTCTTTGTTTCTCTTTCATTGGAAGTCTTCCGCGCATCATAAAGGTGAGTGTCTGAAGATCAGAAACTCCTACAAGGCCAATGCCTCCGATGGACTCCGCCTCACATACATTTTCCTCAGGAAGAAAAATTCTTGAAAAACCCTGATTTTTGGCCCAGGCTGTGATGGCTAACACTCCCGGGATACCCTTTATTTTTCCATCCAGGCCCAGTTCACCAATAAAAACAGAGTTTTCAAAAGGTTCCGAAGGAAGATATCCGTATGCCTCAAGAATGGCCATGGCAATGGCCAGATCAAATCCTGTCCCCTCTTTCCTGAAATCAGCCGGTGACAGATTTATGGTTATTTTTTTTGGGGGAAGGGACAGATT
>CANRXD010000359.1 GCA_947643685.1 uncultured Clostridium sp.
GGTGTGCAGAAGGAGAGGCGGAAATGGAAGTAACTGTCGCGAAGACGGCCGGATTCTGCTTTGGAGTCAGACGGGCTGTGGAGAAGGTATATGAGCAGATTGAAATTTCAGCAAAGCCTGTTTATACATATGGGCCCATCATCCACAACGAGGAAGTGGTCAATGATTTAAAACACAGAGGCGTTTCGGTAATTGAGGATGAGGAACAGCTTAAGGCTCTGAAAAGCGGTGTGGTGATTATCCGCTCCCATGGGGTGGGAAAACGGATTTATGAAATTCTGAACGCCAACGGCGTGGAGATCGTGGATGCTACCTGCCCATATGTGAAAAAAATCCATAGGATCGTTGAGGAACAGTGCAAAGATAAAAGGCAGGTCCTGATTGTGGGAGATAAGGCTCACCCGGAGGTTCAGGGGATCAGAGGATGGGGCAATGAAGATACAAAAGTTGTCGAAAGCCTGTCGGATTTTGAAAATCTAAGTCTCCCTTCCGGTACAAGGCTCTGCATTGTGGCCCAGACGACATTTAATTACAATAAATTTCAAGATTTAGTTGAAAAAATTTCTAAAAAGCGTTATGATATAGTTGTTTTAAATACGATTTGCAATGCGACACAGGAAAGACAAGTAGAAGCAAAGAAGATAGCTTCGCAGGTTGATGTGATGCTGGTAATAGGAGGGAAGAACAGCTCCAATACCCAGAAGCTATACGAGATCTGCCAGAAGGAATGTAAAAATACCTTTTACATCCAGACCCTGGACGACTTAAATCCTGAATGTATCAGTTCTGCGTGCAACGTAGGTATTACGGCAGGGGCGTCAACCCCGAATAATATTATCGAGGAGGTTCATACTAATGTCAGAGTTAAGTTTTGAACAAATGTTAGAAGAATCATTAAAAACAATACGTACAGGAGAGGTTGTCACTGGTAAGGTCATCGACGTAAAAGAAGATGAGATTGTTTTAAATATCGGTTATAAATCGGATGGCATTATTACCCGCAGTGAATATACCAACGAATCCGGTGTGGATTTAAGAAACCTTGTACAGGCCGGTGATGAACTGGAAGCAAAAGTGATTAAGGTAAACGACGGAGAGGGCCAGGTTGCTCTTTCTTATAAGAGACTGGCAGCAGACAGAGGAAATAAGAGACTGGAAGAGGCCTATGAGAATCACGAGATTCTGACCGCAAAGGTTGCTCAGGTGCTTGACGGCGGTTTAAGCGTAATTGTTGACGAGGCAAGAATCTTCATTCCGGCAAGCCTTGTGTCTGATGTATATGAGAAAGATTTATCCAAGTACGCAAACCAGGAAATTGAGTTTGTAATTACGGAGTTCAACCCGAAGAGAAGAAGAGTCATTGGCGACAGAAAGCAGTTAATCGTTTCCAGAAAGGCTGAGATGCAGAAAGCTCTGTTTGAGAGAATTGCTGTTGGTCAGACTGTGGAAGGAACTGTTAAGAATGTAACGGATTTCGGAGCATTCATTGATCTGGGTGGAGCTGACGGACTGCTTCATATTTCTGAAATGTCCTGGGGCAGAGTTGAGAGTCCCAAGAAGGTATTCAAGGTTGGCGATAAGGTAACGGCCCTGATTAAGGATATCAACGGCGAAAAGATCGCTCTTTCCATGAAGTTCCCGGAGACCAATCCGTGGGCTAACGCCGCTGAGAAGTATGCGGCAGGCAATGTGGTAACAGGAAAGGTTGCCCGTATGACGGATTTCGGAGCATTCGTTGAGCTGGAGGCCGGTGTTGATGCACTTCTCCATGTATCTCAGATTTCCAGAGAGCACGTTGCAAAACCGGCTGATGTTCTCACAATCGGCCAGGAAATTACAGCTAAGATCGTTGATTTCAACGAGGCTGACAGAAAGATCAGCTTAAGCATAAAGGCTCTGGAGGCCCCGGCTCCTGCCGTGGAGGCTCCTGAGGAGGATAACCAGTAGGATTCAGATAAAATAGATCCGGAGGGGTGTCGGGGGACCGGCACTCCTTTTTGTCATATAGAAAACATTATTCTCCTATATGCAAAAAATGCTCTGAAGGATGTATATTCCATGTGAAAGAAGATGGCGGCTGTTGCCGCTTTTCGGCCACATATTGCTTCAAATTGCATAGAAAGATGTAATGGTTTTGTAAACAAAAACCCATGGGATTCTAAAGAATTGTATGGTAAGGTAATGACAGTTCAGCCTTACCGCTCCGGTTCGTTCTGAACAGGCGCCGCTGGCGCTCAGGACCGGCGGAGCCGATTTTAAATGGGTTTTGCACGTAGCTGTGAAGGTACTGAACAGTTACTGCCTGAAAAGGAAAGACAGGTATAAGGAAAGAGAGGTATATGGAAATGAAAAAAATGACAAAGCTTGCGGTTGTAGTCTGTGCGGCGGTTATGACTGCTGCTTTTGGGTTTATGAGCCTTGCAGCGGATGCACCGGGGCCTGTGATGATGGAAGGGACTGTGGTTTCCGTGGAAAACGGACGGCTGACCTTGAAAAGGAGACTGGGGGATGGGACGGAGGAAGTTCTGATTAACATTACTGATGATACAAAGATTCTGGAAAGTGTAAACGGGTATCCCATACCGGGAGAAAACCTG
>CANRXD010000360.1 GCA_947643685.1 uncultured Clostridium sp.
CAATTACCGGATTGTAGGATTTACCCAGGAGGTTACTCTGAAGGAAATGGCGGCCCTTGGAAAAGAATATGGACTTCCTGTAATTTATGATATGGGCAGTGGCCTTATGACGGATTTATCCCGTTACGGTGTGGATGAACCAACGGTGACGGATGCCTTACTGGATGGGGCAGACGTGGTTTTATTCAGCGGTGATAAGCTTCTTGGAGGCCCTCAGGGAGGCATCCTGATCGGCAAAAAGGAATATATTGATAAAATGAAGCGGCATCCTCTGGCCCGCGCCTTCCGTGTGGATAAAATGACACTGGCGGCTATGGAAGCTACATTTTTTGAATATATGGACATGGAAGATGCAAAAAAGAATATCCCTGTTCTTCAGATGATTACGGTTCCACAGGAAGAACTGAAAAGAAAAGCGGAGGCGGTGCTTGAGGCAATTAAAACCGCGGCTTCGGAATTAACACTGGAAATTTGTCCCTGCAGGGACCAGATCGGCGGCGGCTCTGCTCCCACAGTACGGCTTCCCGGTCAGGCAGTCTCTGTTTTTTCTGAAAAGATTTCTGCGGAGCGTCTGGAACGCCTTCTGCGGAAAGCGGAAACTCCGGTGATTGTTCGCGTGGCCCATGACGAAGTGCTGCTTTCTGTGCGGACCATAAAAGATGAGGATATCCCTCATGTGGCGCAGGCCTTCGCTTTTGCGGTTTCCCATGCGGACACGCAGTCAAATCCCCCGCAGCAGGCTGACGGGGCATCAAACTAGGCGCGGCAGGCTGCGGGGCATCCGACCCTCGCGGCATTCGCCAGATGCCCGTGCGGGTACGGCACCTGGCTCATCGCCCGCGGAAATAAAAGGAGAGTGATTCAAGGAATGCAGAATGTTATCGTAGGAACTTCCGGTCATGTGGACCATGGAAAGACCTGTCTCATTAAAGCGCTGACGGGAATCGATACGGACCGGTTAAAGGAAGAGCAGAAACGTGGCATTACCATTGAGCTGGGCTTTGCTAATCTCCCCAACGAGGAAGGGCTGCACATCGGTATCATTGATGTGCCGGGCCATGAAAAGTTTGTAAAAAACATGCTGGCCGGAATCGGCGGCATCGACCTGGTGTTACTGGTCATCGCTCTGGATGAAGGCGTTATGCCTCAGACTGTGGAGCATTTTGAAATTTTAAAAATGCTCCACATCCGGCAGGGAATCATTGTATTTACAAAAGCGGATCTGGTGGACGAAGACTGGGCAGAAATGGTGGAAGAGGATGTCTCTTCTCTGGTGGAGGGAAGCTTTCTGGAAAATGCCGACCGGATCCGGGTGTCTGCCTTTACCGGACAAAATATTGCAGAACTTAAAAAAATGATTCTGGAAAAGGTTCGCTCTGTCGGACTGCGCCGCAGTGAACCGGAGCTCTTTCGGCTTCCCATCGACCGTATATTCACCATGGAGGGCTTTGGGACGGTGGTAACAGGAACGCTTCTGGAAGGAAGCTGCCGGACCGGAGAAGAGGTTATGATCTATCCCCAGGAACGGATTCTTAAAATCCGTGGGATTCAGAGCCACGGACAAAAAGAGGATGAGGCCTTTGCCGGCCAGCGTACCGCCATTAATCTGGCCAATGTAAAAAAAGAAGATTTAATCCGCGGCGAAGTACTGGCTGCTCCGGGAACTCTCACCAACAGCACGTTCCTGGATGTAAAAATTACTTTGTTTGGCAACACGGACCGTCTTTTAAAAAATGGAGACAGGATTCACTTTAACTATGGTTCCGCTCAGACCATTGCAAAGGCAGTTCTTCTGGATAAAGATTCCATTGGAGCAGGAGAGAGCGCATACGCCCAGCTCCGCTTTGATTTGCCTCTGGCAGTAAAGCGGACGGATCGTTTTATTGTTCGTTTTTATTCTCCGGTGGAGACTTTTGGCGGCGGTATTATTCTGGATTCCTGCCCCGGAAAACATAAAAGGCATCAGGAGGAGCTTATTTCGGCTCTGAAGATCCGGGAAACCGGAACGGACGATGAAATTCTGGAACTTGTTTTAAAAGAGGAGAGTATCTGCTTCCCCTCCATTCACATGCTGGCTGCAAAATTAAACTGGACTGACAGAGAAACGGAAAGCCGGATGGAAATCCTGAAAAAGCAGAAAAAAGCATTGTCTCTTAATGATGGAAATTTCTTCCATAAGGCCTTTTGGGAACGGATTACTGAAAAAACCACAGAAATCCTGACTTCATTCCATAAGGAAAATCCCATCGCCCAGGGAATGGAGAAAGAAGAGTTTAAGAGCAGAATTCTTGCAAATTTTTATTTAAAGGATGTCAGGAAGGGGGATGTGCTGTTAAATGAGCTTCTGAAACGCGGAATCATTACAGCTTCCGGCAGTACAGTCGCTGCCGCCGGCTTCTCGGCCCAGTACTCTGATACCCATTCTGACATGAGAAACAACATGATTAAGGCTTACCAGGCAGCCGGATTCGAGGCTCCGTCCACCGATGAAATCATGGCACAGTTTAAAGATAAAAAGCAGGCAAAGCAGGTTCTTTCTGATCTTTTTAAAGAAGGGCTCCTGGTTAAGCTGAATCCCGGC
>CANRXD010000361.1 GCA_947643685.1 uncultured Clostridium sp.
AGCCGGCTGCATTGAGTATGCCGGCAGATAGCGAGCAATATGAAGGAAGGGATTCCCATGAATAAATGGAAAGGAAGCATTCCGCGGACAGTAGGAATCGGCCACCAGAATTTCGAACAACTGATTACAAATAATTGCTTTTACATTGACAAAACGTCCTTCATCAGAGAATGGTGGGAAAACCGTGATGCAGTAACTCTGATTACCCGCCCCCGGCGTTTCGGCAAAACCCTGAATATGAGTATGCTGGAACAGTTTTTTTCCATAAAATATGCAGGAAGAACAGAACTGTTTGAACACTTTGCCATCTGGCAGGAAGAAAAATACCGCCGGCTGCAGGGGACATATCCGGTTATTGCAATCAGCTTTGCCAATATAAAAGAGACGACTTATGCCAATGTCAGGAAGAAGATTTGCCAGATGCTGTCGGATTTATATTCGGACTATGCATATTTATTGGACAGCGGAGCACTGGAAGAGGAAGATAGAGCGTTTTTTGGCCGGATCACAGCAGACATGGACGATGTGGACGCCAGTCTGGCGCTCCACCAGCTTTCCAGGTATCTGAATCGTTATTATGGGAAAAAGGTGATTATCTTACTGGACGAATACGATACCCCTATGCATGAAGCAATTTCTTATGCAGGGCATAAGAAATTTATGAGTGGCTATTGGGATGAAATGGTTTCCTTCACCAGGAGCCTGTTCAATGCATCATTCAAGACAAACCCTTATCTGGAACGCGCACTTATGACCGGAATTACGAGAATAAGCAGAGAATCCGTGTTTTCGGATCTGAATAATCTGAAGGTGGTTACAGCCACGTCAGGAGAATACGCGGACAGCTTCGGCTTTACCGAAGAAGAGGTCTATGCGGCGCTGGATGAATTCGGTCTGTCAGCACAGAAAGAAGAGGTAAAAAACTGGTACGACGGATTTGTATTTGGCGGACGAAGGGACATTTATAATCCCTGGTCCATCCTGAATTATCTGAAAGAGAAAAAATTATCCACTTATTGGGCGAATACCAGTTCTAATGGGCTTGTGGAAAACCTGGTCAGGATGGGCGGACCGAATGTGAAAATGGCGATGGAAGATCTTCTTCAGGGCAGGGCTCTCCATGCCGTGATAGAGGAACAGATTGTCTTTAATCAGCTGAGAGATGGAGAAAACGCAATTTGGAGTCTGTTTCTTGCAAGCGGATATCTGAAGGCGGAAGAATGTATTATGGAGCAGGAAAGCGGAGAGTGGGTATATACACTGCGGCTTACCAACCGGGAAGTTCGAATCATGTTTGAAAAGATGATAAAAGGCTGGTTTTCCAGGTCCGTCCCGGCTTACAACGAATTTGTAAAAGCATTATTAAATGGGAATAAAGGTGCGATGAATTCCTATATGAATAAGGTTGCGCTGGCTGCGTTCAGCTTCTTTGACAGCGGGCATAAGCCTTCTGAAGCAACGGAACCGGAACGATTTTATCATGGTTTTGTATTAGGGCTCATGGTGGATTTGGCCGGGCGATATTCGATCACATCAAACCGGGAAAGCGGTTATGGTAGATACGATGTAATGCTGGAACCCTGCAATAAGGAAGATGCCGCTGTCATTATAGAATTTAAAGTACATGACCCGGCGAAAGAAAAAAGTCTGCAGGACACTGCAGACGCTGCATTGGGGCAGATTGAAGAAAAAAGATATGCCGCCGCTCTGGAAGCAAAGGGCATTCCGGCGGATAAAATACACAAATATGGCTTTGCCTTTGAGGGAAAGCGCGTTTTAATCAGGTGAACTTTTGGAGTCCTTTGAAATCACGCAAAAATCCCGGACCTGCACCAACGCGAAGCCCGGGATTTTTGAGGAGCCCTTCGGCCCCTTTCAAAAAGGGGAGGATTAAGTATTATTCGTATCTTTTGTTAGATCAAAGGAGGGGGTTCCTTGACATTGATTAGTGTTGCCAGGGAACAGAAGATTATACACAAAAAAATATTTTTTTCAAAAATTAATTGATTTCACAGAATAATTTCCAAAGCTTTCCCGGAAGCAGTTATCCCGAAAGCAGTTTTCAGAGCTGATTTTTTTAGAAGCAATTTCCTAGAAGAAATTTCCCCGAAGCATTTTCGGCAAAAGCATTTTTAAAAATTTTTTTATTGTGCAAAAGAACAATCTGTTATATACTGATAAGAGCGGGATGCTTTCAGGGAAAAGGAAGGAGTGAAAGACTTCCCGCACAGAATACAGCCGGATCCTATGCCGGCAGGATGTAAAAAGGTGGTAGAAAAATGGCTTTATTGGAAAAATGGAGAGAAATGGCATATAATGAGAGGACTGACAAGAATAAGCTGCAGTCCCTCTGGGCGGACTATTTCCAGGAGGAGAAGGATATTTACGCCCAGCTTCTGAAGAATCCGGACGAAGTGGTGACCGGAACGGTGAAGGAACTGGCCGACAAGTATCAGGTTTCCATTATGACTATGACGGGATTCCTGGACGGAATCAACGACAGCCTCAAGGAGGCCAACCCCATCGAGGAGATGGAAGAGGAGACGCAGGTAAACCTGGGTTTTGACAAGGCGCT
>CANRXD010000362.1 GCA_947643685.1 uncultured Clostridium sp.
AATGGCTTTATACATAGCACAGGAATCCTTTCCAAGAATCCGCACTGTATACGCCGGTCCGATCATTTTGCTGTGTTTATTGATGGGCTTCATCTCCGGCTTCATGAACCGTACTCCCACAAAATGTCCATAAGTGGCCGGGTCCGTCTGCATAAACCGGTCAATCAGTTCTTTTGTCCACTCCATTTCAAAACTCCTCCTTACTTCTTAATTACATCATAAACATCGCTTCTGCGGTTCTTAAGGCACGGCAGATCGCTGCGGACTTTATCCAGATAATCCAGATCAATCTCAGCCATGGTCACGCCCGCGGTCTCTTTTGCCCGGGCAATGACGGTTCCCCAGGGATCCGCAACCAGGCTGGAGCCATAGGACATGGACTTTCCGCCCCGCTTAATGCCAATCTGTCCCGGCGCCACAATGTAGCAGGTATTCTCAACGGCACGTGTGCGGAGAATGATCTCCCAGTGATCCTTGCCTGTCTGCATCTGGAAATTGGCCGGAGTAAAGATCACCTGGCATCCGTTCACAGCCATGTAACGGTACAGTTCCGGGAAACGGATATCATAGCAGATGGAAAGACCAATTTTTCCAAGCTCCGTATCCACCATCACGATGTCCTTTCCGATCTGCATCCGGTCAGACTCTCTGGTTTCTGTGCCGTCACGGAGTGTAATATCGAAAGCGTGAAGCTTTCTGTATCTGGCGACCTCCTCGCCGTCCGGATTTAAAAGAACGGTAGTGTTGTATTTTTTCTCGCCGTCCGGATTTACCTCACTGATGGAGCCGCAGTGAATCCAGATTTTATGCTCTCTGGCCTTCTTTGCCATGAGGCTGATGGTGGGCCCGCCGGGAATCTCCTCTGCCTCACGGGGCTCCACACCGATGTAATTGAACACCTCCGGAAATGCCACAAGCTTTGCTCCCTTTGCGGCGGCCTCGTCAATATATCTGCAGGCAGCCTCCATATTCTCTTCATAATTATCGCGGGTATCCATCTGGATAACGCCGATCTGATATTTTCTAATCATATAACATTGATCCCTTTCTTTTTACCTTCACATATGGACATGCCTGCACCGGCAGGCATGTCCGTTTACTTCCACATTTTTTCCATATACTCTACGATCCGGTCCACACAGATATCAAAAATCTTCTTTCCTTTTTCTGCAGTCCCCACAGTCGCGTCTCCCACCGTTGCATTGGGAGTCTTATCGTGCATCGGAGAATAGGACAGAACATCCGGGAATTCGTTGGCCTGCGGGGGAACGCAGACAGCCTTATCCATATCCACCAGATCCGGACGAAGATGGAGCATTACGGAAGTCCCGCACTCGCTGGCGTGTGCGTGGCACATACGTCCCTGATGAGTAAACACGCCCTCATCGTGCTGCTGGGTAAACCGCCACCAGTCAATCTGTGCAAAGCGGATCCCGTTTTTAAGCTGGTACTTTACTCCCACAGACTGAATGGGAGCCACACTTCCTGCATGGCCGGAAATAAACATGAAGTTCTCAAATCCGTAATCAATAAGCTGGGAAACCAGTTCGTCCATCCAGGCCTCAAACAACGCCTTGCTCATGGACAAAGTGCCCACAAAGTCTTTAAGGCTCGCAGAATCAGATACCTCTGTCATGGGCGCAATTAAAGCACCTGTACGTTTTGCCACTTCCTCCGCCACTGCCTCTGCTGCGAATCCATCGCTTCCCATGGGTAAATGGGGCCCGTAAATCTCACAGGCGCCAGAAGGGATAATGACGGTTTTGGTCTCTTTCCGCCTTTCGTCAAATTCGACCCAGCTCATCTCGCGGATCCAGTATTTCTTATTTGACATGATACACCTCCTAAAATATTTATTTCAGATTATTGATTTCACGGACATGGTGGCAGGCCACAAAATGTCCGGGGCAGACCTCTTCGGCTGCCGGTGTGCTGGCAAAGCAGGCATCGTCCGCGTAGGGACACCGCTTGGCAAACCGGCACTCATTGCCCGGATTAATCGGGGATGTGATCTCACCTTTAATCAGACGGCGTTCCTTTTTCGCTTTTACCGTAGGAATCGGAACGGCATCCAGAAGTGCCTTGGTGTAAGGATGGAACCGGTTGTGGAAAATTTCCTCAGAATCACAGAATTCCACCATCATGCCAAGATACATCACCATGATATCATCGGAAATATGACGCACCACCGACATATCGTGGGTGATAAACATATAAGTAAGCTGATGCTCCTCCTGCAAATCCTGCATCAGGTTAATGATTTGCGCCTGAATGGAAACGTCCAGGGCGGATACTGGCTCGTCGCAGACAATGAATTTGGGTTCCAGCGCCAGTGCACGGGCAATACCGATTCTCTGGCGGCGGCCGCCGTCCAGCTCATGGGGATAGGAATTATAAAGACGCTGTGCAAGACCAACGGTATCCATCAGCTTCGTAACGCGTTCTTCCAGTACATGGCGGTTTTCGCATTTTTTATAAATCAGAAGAGGCTCTGCAATCAGCTGACTTACGGACATACGGCACGACAAACGCATGAATGGATCTTTTTACTTAATTTCGATCTTTGCTCT
>CANRXD010000363.1 GCA_947643685.1 uncultured Clostridium sp.
TTCTTCATGCACTGCCGATATCAGCATTCCACAGGAATCAATTCCCATCATCTTTCTGGGCGGCAGGTTTACGATGGCGATTGCCGTCTTCCCAACCAGTTCCTCTGGCTCATAATACTCATGAATTCCGCTTAAAATCACGCGGTCCGTGCCGGTCCCGTCATCCAGTACAAATTTTAAAAGCTTTTTGCTCTTGGGAACAGCCTCGCATTCCTTAATCTTTACTGCGCGGTAATCCGACTTTGCAAAGGTCTCAAAGTCCACCTGCTCCTCAAAGAGCGGTTCGATTTTAACCTTGGAGAAATCAACAGGCTCCATGATTTTCTCTGCCTGAACGGCCTTTGCGGGAGCCCCGGAAACTGCCAAAACAGTATTTACAGCGGTCTTTTCCTCTTTTTTTGTGTCATCAGAACCGCCAAGGGATTTCATCGTAGGGAACAGCAGTACATCGCGGATGGCTGCAGAATTTGTCAGCAGCATACACATTCTGTCGATGCCGTATCCGATACCGCCAGTAGGCGGCATACCGATCTCAAGGGCATTTAAGAAGTCCTCATCCGTATGGTTTGCCTCCTCATCACCCTGGGCCAGACGGGCTTCCTGGGCGCGGAAGCGCTCTCTCTGGTCAATGGGATCGTTAAGCTCGGAATATGCATTGGCCATCTCCCACCCGTTCATGAAAAATTCGAAACGTTCCGTATATTCCGGATTCTCCGGCTTCTTCTTGGTAAGCGGGGAAATCTCGATGGGATGGTCCATGATAAAGGTAGGCTGAATCAGGTGCTCTTCCACGTACTCCTCAAAGAACAGACTTAAGATATCGCCCTTCTGGTGATGGGCCTCTACCTCAATATGGTGTTCTTTGGCTGCTGCCCTTGCCTCCTGAGAGCTGTGAATTTCATTAAAATCCACCCCCGCATACTTTTTAACGGCATCCACCATGGTCATGCGTTCAAAAGGCTTCCCCAGATCCATCTCGGTTCCATTATATACGATTTTTGTTGTTCCCAAAACCTCCTGAGCCACATAGCGGTACAGTCTTTCCGTCAGATCCATCATGCCGTGGTAATCGGTATAAGCCTGGTAAAGCTCCATCAGTGTAAATTCCGGGTTGTGCCTTGTATCAAGACCTTCATTGCGGAATACGCGGCCGATTTCATATACACGCTCCAAGCCTCCCACAATCAGTCTCTTCAAATAAAGCTCCAGAGAAATACGAAGCTTTAAATCCTCATCCAGCGCATTGAAATGAGTCTCAAAAGGTCTTGCCGCCGCTCCGCCCGCATTGGCAACCAGCATGGGAGTCTCAACTTCCATAAATCCCTCATGATCCAGAAATCTGCGGATTGCCGCGATGATTCTGGAACGTTTAATAAAGGTATCCTTTACCTCCTCATTCATGATTAAGTCCACATATCTCTGGCGGTAACGGGTATCCGTATTGGTCAGTCCATGATATTTCTCCGGCAAGATCTGAAGGCTCTTGGAAAGCAGGGTGATGGACTTTACATGGACAGAAATCTCACCCATTTTCGTTGTGAACACAAAACCCCTGATTCCAACGATATCGCCAATGTCCATTTTCTTGAAGTCTTTATAGGAATCCTCGCCGATATCGTCTCTCGCCACATAGCACTGGATATTGCCCTTTAAATCCTGAACATTGCAGAAGGAGGCCTTTCCCATCACTCGTTTGGACATCATACGTCCGGCGATGGAAACCTCCTTTCCTTCAAACTCTGCGTACTGTTCCTTCACGTCTGCACTATGTGCGGTTACATCATACTTTGTAATTACAAAGGGATTCTTACCGTTTTCCTGCAAATCAGCCAGTTTTTCACGGCGCACCTTAAGAAGCTGGTGGATATCCTGTTCCTGCCCGTTTCCCTTTGTCTTCTGGTTTCCCTGCTCTGCCACTGTTATCTCTCCTTCTGTTATGTTTATCAATCGACTCTCTTAATATCCAGAACCTTATACTGCAGGATTCCGGCCTGGGTTTCCACATCAACCACATCTCCGATTTTTTTGCCAATCAGGGCATGACCAACCGGGGATTCGTTGGAAATTTTATTCTGAAGGCTGTTGGCCTCGGTGGAACCCACAAGCTTAAACTCAATCTCCTCGTCGAACTCCACGTCAAACACCTTAACTACACAGCCGATGCTGATTTTGTCCAGATTTACCTCATCCTCAACAACCACTTCCGCATTTTTTAAGAGCTTTTCCAGCTCTTCAATTCTGGCTTCGATGTCTCTCTGCTCATCTTTCGCTGCATCATACTCTGCATTCTCGGATAAATCGCCCTGTTCTCTGGCCTCTTTAATTTTCTGGGCGATTTCTCTTCTGCGGTTTACTTTTAAATCCTGAAGCTCATCTTCATACTTTTTCAGACCTGCGTAAGTCAAAATATGTTTCTTATCTGCCATGACATCTTACCTTCCTTTAAATCCAGGGCACAATACCCCTTTATAACTACATTCAAGGTATTATAGCGTAAACCCCTGCCATTGTCAAGAACGGAACCCTTGAGTTTTCACGAGAGTTGAACAGTTCAGCCTTCCA
>CANRXD010000364.1 GCA_947643685.1 uncultured Clostridium sp.
CTTTTAACAGAGGAAGCCATGGCCGCAATTGAAGAGTGTAACGATCTTGCACCGCTTCATAACCCGGCAAACTTAATCGGCGTCCGTGCATGCCAGGAATTAATGCCCAATGTTCCCATGGTTGCTGTTTTCGATACTGCTTTTCATCAGACAATGCCGGAGGAGGCTTATCTCTATGGCCTTCCCTATGAATATTATGAGAACTACAAAGTAAGAAGATATGGTTTCCACGGAACTTCCCACAGCTTCGTTTCCAGGAGAGCTGCTGAGGTTGCAGGAAAGCCCTATGAGGATTTAAAGATTATCGTTTGCCACCTTGGCAACGGCGCCAGCATGGGCTTAACCCCTCTTGAGGGCTTAATCATGGGAACACGTTCCGGTGATATGGATCCGGCGATCATGGAGTACATTGCAAAGAAAGAAAATCTGGACATTGCAGGCGTAATGAATGTTCTCAATAAGAAATCCGGCGTTCTTGGTCTGTCGGGAGTTTCCAGCGATTTCCGCGATCTTGAGGAAGCTGCCAATGGCGGAAATGCCCGCGCAGAAAAGGCTTTAAAGGCATACAATTATCGTGTAATCAAATACATCGGCGCTTATGCCGCTGCCATGGACGGCGTGGATGTGATCGCATTTACCGCAGGTCTTGGAGAGAACGGAAAGACTACCAGAAAGGCAATCTGTGAGCATCTGACCTATCTTGGCATTAAGATTGATGACGAAGCAAACAGCGTAAGAGGAAAAGATATCGTAATTTCCACTCCGGACTCCAAGGTTAAAGTTATGGTAATTCCGACAAATGAAGAGCTGGCGATTGCCAGAGAGACACTGGCACTTGTTTAATCAGGTGTAAGGTCAGTTGAAATACGGCCTGTCCTGAAGATATGAAAACATAGTTTCAGGACAGGCTGTTCCTGTACCTGTGCCGGTTTATGCCTGCCTGAAGGAAGACAGGGCAGAGTGAAAATTGTAACAGCCCGGCTTTGCGTTCCCTTGTCCGCGGCATGCGGGCAAGAAGATGCAGGGCTTAATTGTTATGGAGGAAGGAAGCGACAGACGGATGAGAAAGAAATTGAAGAATGGTATCACAGGCATGGCGGTACTGGCGATGCTTTTTATGGCTGCCATGGTAAGCTATGGAGATGATTACGGGCCAGGGATGGAAGATATGTCTTCTGTGTCCTCTGCCCCGTCTTTTTCTGTGGAGCGTTTCGTTCTTCCGGAGGACGCCGGGATGCTTGTGGTGGTGGAAGGCACAGAAGGGAGCCAGTGCAACGTATATGCTTACGAACGCAGCGAGGCTTCCCAGAACCGCTGGATTTTAAAACTGGAAACACCGGGATATCTGGGAAGAAACGGCATGAGCAATAACCGGACAGAGGGAGACAAAACCACTCCCATCGGTCTTTTTCAGATGAACACGCCCTTTGGACAGGCGGACCCGAAGAATGGGTTCCCTGAATCTTATATTAAAGTAAACGCAGACTATGTATGGACCGAAAATACAAACCGTCTGGTAAAAAATCCAAAAGAAAACGGAGAACATGTGGGAACTGCCGGATATTCGGAGTATTATGATTATGTGATTGATATGGGATACAATAAAAACGCAGTTAATAAGAAAGGAAGCGCTTTGTTTCTGCACTGTCATGGCCATAACCGGACGGAAACCTCTGGCTGTGTATCCGTTGAAAAATCAAAAATGGAAGAGATCATGAAGCTTTATGGGGCCTGCAAGGAGGGCGGATCCTATATTGCTCTGGCTCCGTCCGGAACCTTTGAGGGGGTTTATGACTCCTATGGGGTAAACTTCGGATTGTCACCGGAAGGGGAATGGCAGACGGAGGATGTGAAGTGAATAAGAGAATTCTTTTTTTAGCTGCTGTTTTTACGGCAATCTTGAGTATGCAGGTTCTGGCCGGGGAACTGAAAAAGGACAGCACAGGCCTCTGGTATCAGAATGATGACGGTTCTTTTGCTACGGGATGGCTGCAGGAGGATGGAAACTGGTACTTTTTTGAAAACAGCGGCTATGCAAAAACCGGATGGTACGAGGAAAGCGGAAAGACTTATTATTTCCGTCCGGAAAACGGCCGTCTTGCGGCAGGATATGCAACAGTTCTTGACAGAAAGCTTTACTATTTTGATGAAAATGGTGTCAGCCGGAAAATGGGAAGCTCTTATACAGGCTGGCTTAAGGATGATTCCAGCTGGTATTACCAGAATGCAGATGGTTCCCTCTGCCGCAGTGACTGGCAGGAGGTCGATGGAGTCTGGTACTATTTTGATGAAAACGGTTATATGAAAACAGGTCCTCTGGTTGTGGACGGAATCCAGTATTATCTGGAGGAAAGCGGAGCCATGGCCATGGACACCACAAGGGAAATTGACGGGATTCTGTATTCCTTTGACAGCCTGGGTGCGGGAATTGCGGTGCAAAAGGAAGCAGGATCAGCTTCTTTGGGCAATCTGGCCTACACCAGTCCGGCAGTCCCGCCGGAGGATGAGAAAAGTGATGCCCACAAAGAGGCAGACCGGATCGCCGACGATAT
>CANRXD010000365.1 GCA_947643685.1 uncultured Clostridium sp.
CCATGCCCTGCGAACGGTAACATATAACTTATGATTATAGAAGATATGAAAATAAAATACTTGCATTTTAGAAAGAAGTTTGTATAATAAGATATAACATTGAGGGGAAGGAGACGCAAATATGATGACAGGTCTGGTTCTATTCGCAGTTGTGATTCGAATTATTGTCAGCATTATCGTCGTGCGCGGGAATGCTTATTTGCGTTATGCTGAACCTGAGGTTATTTAACTGTGACATGTCTCAAAAATGTTTGAGGAATGAAATAGAAGCCTTGCAGCAGAACGCTGTAAGGTTTTTTTGTTTCATTGAGAAATACAAACCAAAGGATAGGGGAATTTTTATGAAAATGAACGGTGCGCGAATTCTGGTGGAAGAGCTGATTCACCAGGGAGTGAAGGTAATCTTTGGCTATCCGGGCGGCTCAGTTCTCAATATTTACGATGAACTTTATCTGGCTTCCGACAGAATCCAACACGTCCTGACAGCCCATGAACAGGGGGCGGCCCATGCGGCGGACGGATATGCAAGGGCCAGTGGACGGACAGGAGTGGTTCTGGCCACCAGCGGGCCGGGAGCCACAAATCTTGTAACCGGAATTGCAAACGCTTATCTGGATTCTGTTCCCATGGTGGCTATTACAGGGAACGTCGCGGTGAAGAATCTGGGAAAGGATTCCTTTCAGGAGGTTGATATTGTAGGGGTCACTCAGCCGGTGGTAAAGCACAATTTCATGGTCCGGGATGTGAGAGATTTGCAGAAAACCATAATTGAGGCTTTTGAGATTGCCAACACAGGCAGAAAAGGTCCGGTTCTCATTGATATTCCAAAGGATGTGCAGATTAACGAGTGTGAGTATGTGGAAGATATGAAGGTGCCGTCCATAGCCAGGAAATGGCCCGGGAGCACCAATAATATGGAAGAATTTCTGGCCATGGTAAAGAAAGCAAAGAAGCCCTTTATCTATGCAGGAGGAGGTGTGGTTGCCTCCTGCGCGGAAGAAGAGGTTTTAGAGCTGTCCAGGCGTCTGGATGCGCCGGTGGGGCTGAGCATGATGGGACTCACTTCCGTTCCGGCTTCTTATCCCTTGAATCTGGGAATGTGCGGAATGCATGGAAAATATGCTTCCATCAAGGCCCAGTCGGAATGCGACCTGCTTTTGGCCATCGGCGTGAGATTTTCAGACCGTGCCACAGGGGATTTGGATGAATATACAAAGAAATGTATGACCGTTCATATTGACATCGACCGTGCGGAAATCGGGAAAAATGTAAGCCCGGATATGAGCATGTGGGGAGATGTGAAGGAAACGCTGACAGAAATTCTCGCGGTGACTCCGAAATATGAGCATCCGGAGTGGGTTGCCCAAGTGGAGGAGTATAAAAGTGCGGCAGTGCTTCCTGCGCCGAAGGAGTTCGGACCTCAGACCATTATTGAGGAGGTGAACCGCCGCAGCAGTCCGGATACAGTTGTGGCCACCGATGTGGGACAGCATCAGATGTGGACCATGCAGTATTACCAGTTTGAAAAGCCCAAGACACTTCTTACCTCCGGGGGACTTGGAACCATGGGATATGGCCTTGGCGCTGCCATCGGCGGCTGTATCGCCAATGGAAGGAAACGTACAGTACTTTTCACAGGAGACGGCAGTTTCGGCATGAATCTGAATGAAATGGTGACGGCTGTGAAGCAGCAGCTCCCTGTTACTGTTGTGATCATGAACAACGATGTGTTAGGCATGGTAAGACAGTGGCAGACTATTTTCTATGACTGTCATTATTCCCAGACGACTCTGGATCGGAGCACCGACTTTCCGGCTCTTGCCAGAGCTTTCGGAGCCGAAGGTTTTGCCGCTTTTACCATGAATGATTTAAAGGCGGCCCTGGATGTGGCCGAAAAGGCAGCAGGTCCCGTTCTTATTGACTGCCACATCGACATGGATGAAAAGGTTTTGCCAATGATTCCGCCGGGACGTTCCGTTAAGGATATGATTGTGAAAGGATAAGAAAGTATGGAAGAGAGATTCGCAGTAGGTTTGATTGTAAACAACCGCTTTGGCGTTTTGAACCGTATCGCCGGATTGTATGCAAAGCGCTGTTATAATATTGACGCCCTTTCCGTAGGCGAGACAGAAAACCCGGAATATTCCAGAATAACCATTGTTTCCACCGGGGACGAATATATGAAGGACCAGGTTGTGAGGCAGCTGGAAAAGCTTATTGATGTCAAATCCGTAACGCTGCTGGAGCCGGAAAATGCAGCTTTTGCCCAGCATATGTTTATTAAAATGCATTTGACAGGAACCCAGAGAGGCTCCTCCAAACATCAGGTTCTGGACCTTATCAATAAATACGGCGGAAAGGTCATCGACTTTGGCGAAGAGCACCTGACAGCGGAAATTACCGGTGATAAAGATAAAGTGCACTCCTTCATTGACAAAGTAAGAGACTTTGGAATCCTGGAGCTTAGCCGGTCGGGAGATATCGCCATTGGCTTGGGCGCTGAAAACACATTAAGAGTTACAA
>CANRXD010000366.1 GCA_947643685.1 uncultured Clostridium sp.
GCACAAAGTGCGCCCGCCCGAAGGGCTCTGTATTACGGTATGCCCTTTGGGTATAATGATACCGGACTGCTCCGCACTGCCGTGCTCACGCAATCCTCCTGCAGGCAGGCTTGCGTCAGATTCCCGCCCCTTTGCCCCTGGTATCATCACTTCATATATTTCAAATTATTTTTGTAAGTAATAGCAATGATGTAAATGGTCAGGCAGACAAAACAGATCAGGCAGACCATAGGAAGAAAACTGCCGTGAAGATACATGGCTAAAAGGGCCATATCCAGTCCCCAGAGAAGGCGGATGACCCCTTCCGCTTTGCACCACTGTTTTCTGTTTTCAATATCCACCATAATTTTAGACCGCAGAGGTGTTACAAGTCCGCTGACGATCAGGGCGCCATAGGCCAGGAAACAAACACTCATAATCAAACATAAATATATAACCATATTCATCCTCTTCCTCTCTTTTTGCAACAGTTCAGATACTCCCCGGACTGTTGTCTCTTTTTCAGACAAGTATACTATAAAACGGAAATTTCTGCAACCTTTGTCAGCTCAAAGCCAAAAGGGGCCGCCGGGTTTTCTTCCACACTGCAAAGATACCCGGCTCCGTTTTTCACCTGCCAAGAATAATATCTGCGGGCAGGCCTTGCGAAAGCTTCCATGACCGCCATAATAACCCCTCCATGGACCACAAAAACAAGGCTCTCCCCTTCCCGGCCTCCCGGCAGGACATAAGGCTCCTCCCTCACAATCTCGCCCACGGCACCCGCGCACCGCCTTTTAAAATCCGGAATCCGCTCCCCTCCGGGAAACCCGTCCGTTCCGCCGGAATCTAAAAATCTCTGGTACTGCGGATCACCTGTAAGCTCCATATAATTCTTATATTCAAACTGTCCGAAATCGCACTCCGTAAGAGCTTCACTTAAAATCCGGGGCACTCCCCTAAATTTCTCCCGGGGAAACAAAAGGTCTGCTGTCTCCACACACCGCGCCATGGGGCTTGTGATAATTTTTGAGATTCCCCGGCACCGGACGCAAATTTCCTCCATCCGGTCCGAAGCAGCCATCCGAAGCTGTTCCCTGGCTCCATCTGTAAGCCCTTCATCGCTTTTTTGTCCCACATACCGTTTCTCCCGGTTCCCTTTCGTCTCCCCATGGCGCAATAACAGTATTTTCATATGAAACCTCCATACAGCGCCGGAGCGCTAAACTTTCATATGAAACCTCCATGTCCCGCCGGGGTGCCACCATAAATGAAAGTGGGTTTCATATGAAATACCCCCCAACTGCCATGGAAAGCACCATGAAAAGCTCACATAACTGCAGAAAATATCCCGCCAGGTCTCCGGTAACGCCGCCAAATTCCAGAAGAGCCACACGGCGATAGTAAAAAAACACAGCCACAGCGGAAATGACAGCCAGGATCCCGTACCTGCCTCCAAGCCCTGCCATCAGACAGGCGGCAAATCCCCCAAAGGCCGCCATGACCGCAGCCACCTTCTTCTTATGGACATCCTTCATAAAATCTGACAGCATCCCATGGGCCCTGGCCTCCGGGAAGGTCGCCGCCCCAAAGCCGCTTAAAGCCCTGGATAAAATAAAACCCGCCGCCGCCGCCTCTGCCATAGGTCTGGTAAGCTCGGTACAGGCAGAAAAGTAAAACAGGACATAAAGGACTCCCAGAATCACCCCAAAGGCGCCCGTGTGGGTATCTTTCAGGATCTCTAACTTCTTGTCCTTATCCCCACAGGAGGCCCTGGCATCACAGGTATCTAAAAATCCATCCATATGGATTCCTCCTGTCACAAAAAAAGGAACGGCTGTGAGAACGGCTGCCGAAAGAATGGTTCCCACTCCTTTATATTCCAGTAGCCAGAAGGCGCCATAAAACAGGGCTCCCACCACAGCCCCGATCAGCGGAAAAAAGTACATGGCCCGCTTTCTGTCCTTTTCCTCCCACAAAAAAACGGGCATGGGAAGTCTGGAATACATGGAAAATGCAATCATCAACGCCCTCATTCTCCCATTCCCCTCTCCGCCTCATAATCCACATAGGACTCCACCCGGATGTCCTCAAAGGTACTCATCTTTTCATACACATCCGCCCCCATCTTAAGAATCGGAAGGAACGCCACAGCGCCGCTTCCCTCTCCAAGATGCATGCCGCAGTCCAGAGGTCCGTGCAGTCCTGTCATATCCATCACCTTCCGTCCGGCAGGTTCCGACGACACATGGGAAGCCAGAATAAAATCCCGGACTCTTCCGCAGATGCACACGGCCAAAAGAGCGGCCACGGAGGAAATATACCCGTCAATGACTGCCGGAATCCTGTGAACGGCCGCACCCAGAAACAATCCCGTCATCCCTGCAATGTCAAAGCCTCCAAGCTCCGAAAGAAGGGTAAGGGTTTCCTCCGGGAGGTCCTCCTCTCCCCACCGGCAGGATTCCCACTGAGGGTATGCCTTATGAACCCAAACACATCATTTCCCTTAATAGAAACGAATGATACATCCTGCCCCAGCTTT
>CANRXD010000367.1 GCA_947643685.1 uncultured Clostridium sp.
CCAGTGCCTGTTTTCCAGCCTGATCGGAGGACGAAGCGGAAACCGGGGACGCTGCGCCCAGACCTGCCGTCTGCCTTTTGATGTGGAAAAGAACGGGAAATTATTAAATAAGAACAATGAAAAATACGTCCTGAGTCTTAAGGATTTATGTACCCTGGATCTTCTTCCTGATATTCTTGAGGCCGGAGTCTGCTCTTTAAAGATTGAGGGGAGGATGAAAAGCCCCAGGTATACGGCCGGGGTGGTGAGTGCCGCCGACAGAAAGGCACTTCTGGATCTGTTTGACCGGGGCGGACAGTCTGAAGGGTATTACAGGCAGCACAATGGCCGGGATATGGTGGTTTTAAAGGAAAAGCCGGCTTTTCGGGAAGCGAATCAGGAATTTTTTGATTATCTGGATAAAACCTATGTAAATACGGTAAAAAAGATACCCATAAATGGAGTGGGATATTTTGAGGTGGGGAAGCCTGCAAGACTTACGGTAAGTTATGAGCTTGCCGGTCCGCCCGGAGAAATGGCAGAAAAAGCGGCCAAAGCCGCGTCCATTTTTCTCTGGACCGACGGAGAATTGGTGGAGGAGGCGAAAAGTGCTCCCATGGATGAGGAGCGGATTAAGAAGCAGTTAAAAAAGACCGGGGATTCCCCATTTGTGTTTGAAAAACTGGATGTTACGGTGAAGGGAAATGCATTTATTCCTGTCCAGGCTCTGAATCAGATGCGGCGCCAGGTTCTGGATCATCTGGAAACGGAAGTTTGCAGACGGTATCGCAGAAAGGCAAAGCCTGAAGCACCGGATACGAAAGAAACAAAGAGCGTGCCGGTTTCCCCGGAGGGGGATACGGAATTTACGGTTTCTGTTTCCACCATGGATCAGCTTGAAGCGGCTCTTTCCTTTATGGGAAAAGAGAGCGGACAGGCCTTTGGAATCTATCTGGCCAGTGAGGAGTTTGACCCTGAGGACTGGAAAACGCTGGCGGACCGCTGCCATAAGGCCGGCGCATTTTGCTATCTGATGCTGCCAAGAATTTTTCGTTCCAAAACCGCACAGTATTTTTTAAGGAATCTGGAGACACTGAAACAGGCGGGTTTTGACGCTCTTGGCATAGGCTCCATGGAAGAACCGGGATTTTTAAGGGAACAGGAAGTAACGCTCCCCATGTATTTTGATCATGGCATGTATACTTTTAACGGCCCCGCCATGGAAACCATGAAGAAGTACGGCGCCAGCCGCCTGACAGTACCGGTGGAGTTAAATTCCAGAGAGATTGCCGGGACTGGCGGGTGCGGCGAACTGATTGTATACGGATATCTCCCGATGATGATATCAGCCCAGTGCATTCAGAAAACCATGGCAGGATGTAACAGCCGGCCGGGTGTTCTGTATCTGAAGGACCGGAAGGGGAAAAGGTTCTGCTATAATACGATTTACAACGAAAGCCCGCTGTCATTAAAGGGGCTTTCCGATGAGGTAAAGAAGCTTTCTCCAAAGGCGTGGCGCCTCAATTTTACCATGGAGGACAAAAAGACCACGAAGGAAGTTCTGGAAAGCTTCTATGAAGAATTTGCAAAAGAAGGAGATAAAACTTCTCCGGTGGGAAATTTTACCCGCGGACACTTTAAGCGGGGTATTGAGTAGGTGAGACTGTGACAACTTTGGTGGCGGGAATCTCCAGATATCTGATGATTCTGCTGATTGCCTTATACACATATTACAATTTCCGGTTTTTCTCCATGAAGAATGAGGAGGGGAGAAACCATGCCTGTAAACGGCAGCTTGTCAGCATGTTCATGCTGCATTTTCTGGCGAATCTGGTCATTGTATTAAATACCGGCTCGGAATCTCTGCTGATGTTTTACGGAGTCCAGGTGGTGTTTTTCCTGTGCTATCTTTTCCTGTACCAGTTTTTCTATAAAAATGCCTCCCGGCTGCTTCTTAATAACGCCTCCATGCTCCTTTGCACCAGCTTTATCATTCTTACCAGGCTGAATCCGGAGCGGGCCATGCGACAGTTTGCCATTGTGACAGTGGCCGCAGTGGCTACCTTTATCATCCCCTTTATCATTGACAGGATGTGGCAGCTTGCACGTTTTCCATGGGTGTATGCCATCCCCGGAATCGTACTCCTTCTGGCTGTGTGTGCGGCGGGAACGGTTTCCTATGGGGCAAAGCTTTTCCTGACTATTGGCGGAATTTCCTTACAGCCGTCGGAATTTGTGAAAATCAGCTTTGTATTTTTTACAGCCACCATGTTTTACCGGTCCACGGAATTTAAAAATGTGGTGGTAACGACGGTTGTGGCTGCCGCCCATGTGCTGATTCTGGCCCTTTCCAAAGACCTGGGAAGTGCGCTTATTTATTTTGTTTCCTATCTTATGATGCTGTTCGTGGCTACCTCCGGCTGGCTTTATCTGGGACTGGGAACGGGAAGCGGCGTTCTGGCAGCCATGGTTTCCTATAAACTTTTCGCCCATGTGAGACGGAGGGTGGAGGCATGGCGGGATCCCTGGTCCGAT
>CANRXD010000368.1 GCA_947643685.1 uncultured Clostridium sp.
GTCTTAAGGTGTTTGTAGCGCGGTTTAAGGAGAGGCTCACTTCCTTGGCGCCGCGGCCGCCGCTTAAGGCCTTTACATAGCCCGTGGCGTGATCCATGAGCACATAGGAAATCTGCGGCTGTAAAATATAGTGGACAGACTCCCCAAGAACCGTATCATCCTCTTTTACCATGGCAGTTTTATAGGTTTCGATGGCCGCGGCCGCCTCTTCTTTCGTATTGAACAGGCCGTTGTAGGAGGATTTTCCGAGATCATTCTTAAAATAGCTCCTCATGCTTTCCGTGGAGTAGTTGGTGGTGGTCCCGTCTTCATGCTGAACGGACAGCCTGTAATCCACAGAATAGTACACTACATCGTAGTTATCAGGGTTATTGATTTCTTCATCTACAATAGCCTGAAGGTCCGGATCCTGGGTAGTGAAGATAGACAGGCCACCGGAGTATAACAGGTTGGAAGCCTGCGTTAATGTATAGCCCTTTTTTTCCTGAAGTGCTTTGATTACCTGCTCGGTCAGCTCGTCCGTAAAATAGGAATAGGGATTCTGGCTTTCTTTGGTCACCAGATCCACGTTCTGGATTCTGGAATACACATCGTCTGCCAGAGCCTCTTCCTGGTCTTTCTTTTCGATTTTTCCCTGTTCGTACATGTACTGAAGAATGACACGCCGCTTCGGTTCATTGTTGACGCGTCCCTTTTCAGAAAGAGGATTGTACTTGGAGGGATTCTGGGTGATACCCGCGATCACGGTTGCCTCTGAAAGCGTCAGGTCAGAGACATCCTTATCAAAGTATCGTTTGGCCGCGGCCTTTACTCCCAGGGTGTTGTTGCCAAGGTTGATGGTGTTTAAGTAGTTTTTCAGGATAATTTTCTTATCCATGGTTTTTTCAAGCTGGATGGCCAGATACTGCTCCTGGATTTTACGCTCCAGCTTTTCACCGAAGGTATCTTCGTTTCCTCCGGCAAATACATTATTTTTAATTAACTGCTGGGTCAGGGTACTGCCGCCTCCGGCACTGGAATCTCCCGTCAGGACACCCACAGCCGCACGTATCATGGAGCGGATATCCACGCCCTTATGGGTCCAGAACCTGGCATCCTCAATGGCGACGAATGCGTCAATGAGACACTGGGGCAGCTCTTCGTATGTTGCCTCCAGACGGTTGGCTCCGGATTTTACAAGGGTTTCCGTAAGATTTCCCTTACTGTCGTATACCATGGTCGCAAAGCCGCTGGGTTCAATGCTGGCCACGTCGATTTCGGGGGCGGAGTCTATGACCCCTTTGAATACTCCATAACCCAGACTGACAGCCAGAACCAGGCAGAAGGAACATAATACCAGGGCGATCTTTGCGAATAAAAGAATCATCTTGGATGCAATTTTTTCTGCTTTGGAACTGGTCTTTCTAAGCTTCCGGGTTACTTCATGTTTTCCATAATTCATTCAGGAAGCCTCCTTTTTATGCGGGAATGCGCCAAACCGGCGTACTCCAACGGAAACATTATATCAAAGTTTGAAAGAATAATAAATACCTATTGTGGAAAAGTTTGGTTTGTATTATGATATTTTTGACGACAAAGTGGGGAAATATGAAGAAAAAATTACGATTTTGCTATGAAAGTTCAGCGCTCCGACGCTGAACGGTGCGAAAACGGGTCACGAAGTGACATCTTCCACTCCCGTTTTCTGTACATCCCCCCGGCAGGCCGGTATGAGCAAAAAAGCCCTGCGAACGGAGAGAGCAGGGTGATTGGCGAATGCCGGCATCAGCAGGCGTGTCCGTTAAAAAAGATATGGATATAAATGGGAAGACTTTATTCCAGGAAAGGAAGCAGGCAAAGAAATGGCAGACAGCTATAAAATTCTGTACGGCGGCGGCGAAGCTGAGACCGAGGTAAAAAAATCACGGTTTATTGCAACCGTAAGACCGGTAAAAACCGAGGCAGAGGCCTCTTTATTTATTGCGGAGATGAAGAAAAAGTACTGGGACGCATCCCACAACTGCTCTGCCTTTACAATAGGAAGGAACCATGAGCTTACCAGATGCAGTGACGACGGGGAACCGGCCCAGACGGCAGGACGTCCCATGCTGGATGTGCTCCTGGGGGAGGATATTCATGACCTTTGCGTGGTAGTGACCAGGTATTTCGGCGGAACGCTTCTTGGAACAGGCGGGCTTGTGCGTGCCTACTCCGGCGCGGTGAAAGAAGGACTTTTGATGAGTCAGGTGGTGGAAAAGCGTCGTGCCTTCCGGATGACGGTTTGGACGGATTACACCGGAGTCGGAAAAATCCAGTACATTCTCGGCCAGGCGGGTATCGCAGTTCTGGACTCCATCTACACGGATAAGGTAGAGTTTAAGCTTCTGGTTCCGGTGGGAGATTATGAAAGCCTGGAAAATAAAATCACCGAGGGAACGGCCGGCGGCGCCAGAATCACGAAGGGCGATGAAATCTGGTTTGGTCTCCTTAATAAAGAGATAATTTTGTTTCAGGAATAAGTTTAGTAA